>JBDKGJ010000048.1:0-2759 GCA_039798205.1 Candidatus Parcubacteria bacterium
ATTTTAATCTTTATTTTTTCTTTTCTTGCTACATTGCTCGTATTTGTCCCTGGGATTAATTTCTACCACAACGGCGCTCATCGCTGGATAGACATCTTTTCTTTTTCTTTTCAGCCAAGCGAGCTATTAAAATTTGGAAGTGTGGTACTGATATCATTTTTTTGTGCACGATATCAAAAGTACTTTTCTGATTTTAAGATAGGACTTCTTCCTTTTATTGGTTTTGTGATTTTGGTTGCAGGAGCATTACTTCTTCAGCCGGATTTTGGTACGCTTATGATAATTCTTTTTCCTTCTTTTATCGTCTTTTTTGTTGGTGGAGCAAAGTGGAGACATATATTCATATTAATTTTATCTGGGCTTTTACTTTTTTTTGTTCTTCTAGAAGCTAGACCTTACATGAAAGAAAGGGTTTTGACTTTTGTTAATCCAGAAAGAGAGTCTCTCGGTGCTGGGTATCAGCTAAATCAATCTTTGATCGCTGTGGGTTCGGGGCAAGTGTCTGGAAGGGGAATTGGGCAGTCTATACAAAAATTCAACTATCTTCCTGAGCAAATATCTGACTCTATATTCGCGGTGTACGCAGAAGAAACAGGATTCGTGGGGTCTATCTTACTTTTGATTTTATTTATGTTTATAATCTTAAGAGGTGTCTATATAGCAAGGAGAGTCACTGATGATTTTGGTAAATATCTAGTCATAGGTATAGTCTCTATATTTTTCTTTCAAATAGCTCTAAATATTGCCTCTGCGATAGGCTTAGCGCCCCTTACAGGCGTACCTCTACCTCTAATATCAAAAGGTGGTACTGCGCTAGTGTTTTTGATGTTTGAATTTGGTGTTTTACTCAATATTTCTAAATATCAAGCTAAAATTTAAGTTTTTTGGTATAATATAAAAATAAAGTATATGAAAATAGTATTAACAGGAGCAGGGGGAGGGCATTTTTATCCACTGATAGCAGTAGCTGAAAGAATCAAGAAAGAGGTAGAATTGGAGCAGATTATAGATTCTGAGATCTTTTTCTTTTCCGATAAAGAGTACAATTCTTCTCTTTTAGAAGAAAAAAGTATAAAGTACATACATATTCCCGCTGGGAAAATGCGACTTTATTTCTCTTTAGAGAATATATTAGATCCGTTAAAATCCTTTTTTGGTTTTTTTGTTGCTCTTTATAGATTGTTTTCTATTTATCCTGATGTAGTCTTTGCTAAGGGGGGATACTCTAGTCTTCCTGTGATATTTGCAGCTAAAGTCTTATTTATACCTATCTTTATACACGAGAGTGATTCTAGTCCAGGAAGGACAAATATAGTAGCTGGTAGATTTGCAAAGAGGATAGCTCTCTCCTATGCCGGAGCGTTAAAGTATTTCGACATAAAGAAAACAGCTTATACAGGTCAGCCAATAATGCGAGAGTATCTACCAAGTAAAGAAAGGTTAGAAAAAAAATCTACTATGCAAAGTAGCTCAAATGGTAAAAAGAATATATTTGTTCTAGGAGGATCTCAAGGAAGTGAGACTATCAATAATATGATCTTAGAAGTCTTACCAACTCTTTTAGAAAAGTATAATATTATCCATCAAGTTGGAGAAAATAATTTTAATAAAGTTAAAATATCTTCTGAGATCATCTTGAAAGATAATCCGAATAAAGAAAATTATCACTACTTTGCTTTTGATGATCTAGCGAAATATTATGAAGTAGCAGATATCTGTGTGACCAGAGCCGGGTCTTCACTTTTTGAAATGTCTGCCTGGGGTATACCAACTATCATAATACCTATCACTGTAAGTAATAATAATCATCAAATGTTGAATGCTTATACTTTTGAAAAAGCTGAATGCTCTATTGTGATAGAAGAGGTAAATCTTAAAAAGGGGATATTCTTGAATGCAATAAATTCTATATTAAAAGATAAAGACAAATATGAAAAAATGAGATTTAATAATCTCAACAACTTCAAATCCGGCGCAGCAGAATTGATCGCAAAAGAAATAGTAAAAATAGGATTATCTCATAATTATTAAAAGAAAAAAGACCAACATTTGTTATGCTGATCTTTATAGTGCCTTTTAAAAACTCGCAGATTAACTAGTAAAATCCTTCTTCCAAATCTCCAAACTTTTTTTAGAAGTTTCTAAAAAGCCTTTGTTAGCTTCTGGTTGAGCTTCATAAAACTCAATCAAAAAAGTAACTACTTCTATCCAGTTTTGAATCAGCGGAACAAGTATTTTTCTTACAGCCAAAAAAGAAAGATCCTCGGGCAGTTGTAGCGGGCCTAATTGCCCTCCTGAGGTTGGATAAATATGTATGCTCGATTTTAATAGAGGCATATTTTTAAATTTTTCCTTTTCAGATTGTTCCCCGATAAATCCAATCTCTATGGACGGAGTTTTTGGAAAGTAGTCTATGACTCCGATTGATGTATCGAAACCACAAATTTCAGTCAATTTTTCCAAGATCTTTTTTTCTGTAGCAAACCTAGGATCCTGGTAAAAAGGATGGTCATTAATTTTTATATCCATAAAGAACAAGTTTAATAATTAAAAAATAATTTTAACGGTATTAATATATTAAATATTAGTAATTTTGTCAAGTCTGAAAAATTGGTTTATCGCATAATTATTAAAAGAAAAAGACCAACATTTGTTATGCTGATCTTCCATAGTTTTAAAAAAGTTTTATACTATGTAACAAAAAAATCCGCTTTTTTTTCGTAATACACATAAAACTCTTTTATTTAATAAGTCTCTTC
>JBDKGJ010000049.1:0-12947 GCA_039798205.1 Candidatus Parcubacteria bacterium
TTATTATTCTTCATCCCCTGTACCAAACTCCCCTTTAAAATTCGTAAGAGCATCTACTATACCCCCCATTTCTCCAGACATTATTTTTGGTATGCCATGCCAAGACTCTTTTATTCTGTGATCTGTGATCCTATCTTGCGGGAAATTATAAGTACGAATCTTTTCACTTCTATCTCCTGTACCTACCTGCTCTCTTTTAGCATCAACATTTTCTTTATTAAATTTTTCTTCTTCTTGACTATCAAGTCTTGCTTGAAGCATCTCCATAGCACGCTCACGATTTTTTAGCTGGCTCCTTTCCATTGTGCACTTTACAGCTATGCCTGACGGCTTGTGGATTAGACGTACTGCTGTCTCGACTTTGTTTACATTTTGTCCCCCAGCTCCACCTGACCTGCTCGTCTCCATCTCAATATCTGTAGGATTGATTGTTATCTTTTTTATTTTTCTTATTGGCATTACTGATACTACTACAGTAGAAGTGTGCACACGTCCATTCTTCTCTGTATCTGGTACACGCTGTACTCTGTGTACACCCATCTCATATTTAAAACTGTCCCAAGCAGTACTTCCCTTTATCTCAAAAGATACATCCTTGTATCCTCCTACATCAGACACACTCTCATCTAGCTTTTCAAAGCTACATCTGTTTTTTAATGCGAAATTCTGATACATAAGTGCGAGCTCTGCCGCGAAAAGAGAAGACTCATCTCCACCTGCTCCGGCTGCTATCTCAAGAATCATAGCTTTTGGCTTTTCTTCTTCTACTTTATCTTTATCTAAAATTAGAGTCATCTCCTGCCACATTTTTTCTTTTTGAACATTAATAGATTTTAATTCTTCTTCTGCCACCTCTTTCATCTCAAGATCAGATAAAAGAAAATTCGCCTCTTCTTCTTTTTTTAAGAGTTCTTCATAAGAAGGATAAGTATATTTCGTCTTATCATTATTTTTAAAATCTTCTTCTGTGTAAGCCATATATGTAATTATATCAGTTAAAGCAAAATAAAAACACTCTCAAAAATAGAGAATGTTTTTATTTTTGAGTTAAGCTTTTTTGGTAGCTTTCTTTACTTTTCCTGTAGCTTTTGTCTCAGCTGCTTTTGCAACTTTCTTCTTGAATCTATCTACTCTTCCTGCTGTATCTAGCACTTTATCTAGACCTGTATAAAATGGATGGCAAGCTGAACAGATTTCTACATCTATCTCTTTTTGAGTTGAGCCTACAGTATATTTAGCACCACATGCGCATGTGATGATAGCGTCTTGGAAATATTCTCCATGAATGTCTTTTTTCATAAATTTCGTAGTTTTTATGTATTTTATTTAGTAATACAATATTATCATAAAATGAAGAAGAAATCAACTTGAAAATAAGACTAAAAAATGATACAATGATTGTAACAGTCAAAGAGAAAGTCCGCTCAGAGACCTCTACTGAAAGTAGTGACAAGTCAATCGGATACCGCAAGAGTCTTGGGGACTGAGTAGCGGCGAGCGAAAAGTCCTTGCACACACCCTCTAAGACACAAAAAACTTGCGGTTTTTGTTTTGGGGTTTTCGTACTTGACAAATAGTGTATTAACACGCTATATTGTGCCAGGTATGAAAATGAGCTATATACCAATAAAAACAAGCTCAAAAATTCTTTAACAATATTAAATATATTTAATATGGAAATAGTAAATTTTCAAGAAAGATTACCAGAATTCGGAACTTTGAATCACAATGGGAGGCTGATAACAACAAAAGAACCTTCTAAAATTTTTGCTAAACAAAGAAAATCGAAGGGTTCTATTATTTTAGAGATGGAATGTTCCTGCTCTGATCCAGATTGTAAAAACCGTTTACTTTTTTTCTATAAATGGATTGGATCGATATTTTTCTTCGAGAAATATTGGAAGCGATACGAAAATAAACATTCAACCACAGCATAATGAGAATGAAAAAAAAGCAAACAATGTAATGTGGAACCCAACAGAAGAAAGTATTGCTGAGTTGATGACATTTACCGAAACTGTAAAAGAAGCAATTATTTTCAAAAAAGAACTACTGTCAGAGCTTTTTGCAGAATTACAGGTATGGATAAAGAACTATGAAGAAATACACATAGCCGTGAGAAAAGACGAGGCGGGAATACATTTATTCCTTTACGATATTCCAGTAATTTTTGCTAAAGTACCTCTACTCTCTGAATCAAAAAGTTATAGGGAATGTCTTGGGCTTATCGCTACACTTCCGTCAGATACAGATCTTAGTGAAGTAAAAAATGATTGGGCTAAAAAATCTAATCCATTTTTTACCCCTGTCATTGAATGGGTAAATCTATTAGCAAAAGAAAATGGAGTATCTGATATTAGTGCCGACATGTGGGTAATGCCAGAATAAGACTTTATTAAAGCTTTAATCAAGAAACCTCGAATAAATTTTTCGAGGTTTTTTTATATCCTAAACTCTATCACATCTCCGTCTTTTACTATATACTCTTTTCCTTCTGTCCTGACTAAGCCTTTTTCTTTCGCACCTTTATATCCACCTTCTTTTAATAAATCCTCGCAAGCTACAACTTCTGCTCTGATAAATTTATTTTGAAAATCTGTATGAATAGCGGCAGCAGCAACTGGTGCTGTCGATCCTATCTTGATTGTCCAGCCACGAGTCTCATCCTCCCCTGTGGTGAAATAAGTCTCGAGACCAAGCATTTTGTATCCTTCATGAATTAGATTTTTAATACCGTCATCTGAAATATTGTTTGCAATCTCTTTTCGCATAATATCTTTTTCTTCGCCTTCAAAATCTTTTAATTCATCTTCGACTTTTGCATCTATTAAGCAATAATTAAAATTATTATCTTTAAAATATTTTATGAGTTCTTCATATCTAGCATCTTTGACTTCATCAAGATTTTTAGCTCCACTCTTTTTATTTAGAGCATACATGATCGGCTTCATGGTGATAAGATGTAGCTCGCGAATCAGTTTTTTTTCTTCTTCATCAAGCTTTTTATCTTCTAGGACTCTGCTACCCAGCTTGTCCGCTTCAAGATATTCTTTTATTTTTAACATAGCCCCTTTAAATTTGATAGCTACTTTGTCACCCTTTTTCACATCTTTTTCTATAGTCTCGAGTCTTTTGTTTATTGTAGCAAGATCTGCTAATCCTAGCTCTAGATTAATAATCTGAATATCGAGATATGGGTCTATCTTATTTTGAGTGTGAATGATTTTGTCATCTTCAAATATTCTGACGACTTCTAGTATGGCATCAGTATCACGAATGTGCTGGAGAAATTTATTGCCAAGTCCAGCACCTTCACTTGCTCCCTTCACAAGTCCTGCAATATCTACAAATTCTACAATTGCCGGCACTGTCTTTTTACTATTACTCATTTTGGAAAGTTCGTATAGTCTCCCATCTTGTACTTCTACTATCCCGACAGATGGATCGATAGTACAAAATGGATAGTTTTCTGCAGGCACACTATTTTTTGTAAGTGCGTTAAAAAGTGTACTTTTACCAACATTTGGTAGTCCGACTATTCCGATAGAGAGTGACATAATTTATCTTTGAACTGTTTTTTGCACACCTGTCTTAGCAGCGACTTCTTGAAGTTCTTTTTGATATTTCTTCATGACTTCAAAGCCGGCATACATTTCTGGCTTACCTTGCTTTACTAATTCTTTTGTCTCTTTTGCTATCTTTTCAAAAAGCTCAGGATTGGCACCTACAAGAGTATTGATCATCTCTTTCTGATCATCAGGAAGATTACGAGTCGCATATTGAGCTGCTTTTTTTGTAAAAAATTGTTTTATTCCCATATATTTTTAGTTATTAAGTGTTGAAGAAGAAGTCTGTAAAGAATTATTTATTTTTTCTTCTATTATCTTTTGTACAGCTTCTACGGATAGAGATATATTCTCAAGCTCTTCTCCATTTAAGAAAATTGTAGGTGTGTGATTGAGTCCTAGCTTGGTAGCTTCTCTTAAAGCATTCGTAGCCACGTCTTTTACTTCTTGGCTATCTCTATCTAAAAGAAATTTATTCATATCGAGGCCTATTTCTTTTGCATAGCCATCAATTTTGCTTTTTGCATCAAGAGCTTCACCCCAATCGTCTTGTCTAGCAAAAAGGATATCATGCATCTCCCAGAATTTGCCTTGATTTTTAGCAGATTCTACAGAATAGGTTGAGAGTAGAGCATTTGAATGAATAGAAACCAGAGGAAAATATTTAAAAGTTAAAGATAAAGTAGATGAGCCATACTTAGAATTTATATTATTTACTACCTCATGAAGAATAGGAGAAAAAACTGCGCAGGCTGGACACTGAAAATCAGCATATTCTACTAATTTAAATTTCGCATCTTGTCCTCCAAAAGTATAGCCAGCATCTACGACTTTACTTATGAGTGATGTGTCTTTTTTGTTTTTATTACTCAAATAAGAATTGAGACCAAAAAGTATAGCTACTATAGCGATCAGAGAAATAATAACTACTAATGCCCCACTGTTTTTCTTTTTAGATTTTAAAGAAGAATGAGAATGTTGAACTACATTTGACATATTTTATTTTTTAATTATTTTACTAAATATAAAAAGCATTATAACACAAAACCCTCTATTTCTTAATATCAAAATATTTATAAAATTAGAAATAATTTATCTATCTGGTGGGATTTCGTAGTATCCAATCAAAAAATTTACCAAATCAAAAAAAGAATCTTTTAATGTCTGAGAAGCATACTGTGCACCTTTTGGATAAACTTGATAAAAGAAAATTATATATTTTGGATTCGTTGCAGGAAAATATCCAAAAAAAGAGTGCAGATACCTGTCCTCATAATACTTTCCTGTATTTGGATTTACTATTTGTGCTGTACCAGTCTTCGCGGCAATGGTATATCTAGGATTTTTGGCATGCATACCTTCATCTACTACTTTTGTTAAAATTTTACTTATCCTTTCACTAGTAGAGGCATTTTGAAAAACCATCTCTCCTTCGTCCTGGGCTATAATTTTCGTCTCACCAGAGTCATAAGTGATACTTTTTACTATATGTGGAGTCACTAATCTTCCCCCATTTCCAAGTGTAGCCAAAGCTCTCGTAGTCTGAATCGGCGTAATAGCTATACCTTGCCCAAAGCCAGCCGTCACAGAATCTACTAAGATATGAGAATCGAGATTTTTTACTAAGCCAGAGGATTCATTGGGAAGATCTATACCGGTATAGTCACCAATACCAAATTTATGAAAATAATCACTAACTCTCTCACCTCCCATTTTTTCTACTAGAAAGGCTATACCAACATTTAAAGATTGAGAAAGTATTTGTTGAATTGGAGTACCAGGGCCTCTAGCTTTTTTGTCGTAGTTAAATATTGTATACCCATTTAGTGAGATAGAGCCAGTATCATTATACGTTGTGTTTTCGTTTACAGTTTCTGAATCAAGAGCTGCAGCGACAGTGAGGGGCTTTATAATAGACCCCATCTCATAGACACCAGAAACTAGATCATTATTATAAAGAGAAATATCGGAAACATCTTTATAAATATTCGGATCAAAAGACGGCACTTCATCCATAGCTATTATAGAGCCATCATTAATATCCATAACGATACCTCCTACTTTTTCTGAATCCCATTTTGATCTTGTATCCAAAAGTGTTTTGTTGAGATATCTCTCGACATTTATATCAATAGTAAGATTGAGGTCCCCCTGCATGCTATTATTTTTTAAAAGTGAAGAGATATCTTCTTTTTCTGTTTCTTCAGAATTAAAATCAGCAAATACTTCTGCAAAGAAATTTGTATTTTTCACCCCGTCTTTCTCTAGAACATCGTTATAATATTTTTCTATACCATAAAGACCCGTCTTCTTATTCCCAGAATATCCTACAAATCCTAAAACTTTGGCTGCGATATCTTTTTCAAAATATACTCTACTCTTCTTTCTGTTTACTATGACTCCTCTTATCCTCTCATTTATAATCTCGTTGGCTATATCTTCATTGACATTGGTAGCCAATATCTCAAAAGAAGAATCTTTTTCAAATTTCTTTAAAAAGGCATCATACTCTGGAAATTCTGACTTTGAAGAAGGTGCTTCTTCTAAAGAAACTTCTTCTACTCCCTCTTCTACTTTATCTTTTGAATATTTTTCAAAAGCTTTAGAAAGCCTTTGATAAATGTCTCTTTTCCAATCATCAATGTTTTGTGAGCCTTTATTTTTTTCAAAGCTGGACAAAAGAGTTTTTGGGTCTATTGCTAGATCATATTCATTTGTCATGTGAACTCCTGGTGAAATATTTTTTGATAAATTAGAAAAATTTATAGCTCCTCTATCAAAATTATCTCCCGTAGTATAAAAATATTGGTCTTCACCTTCTTTTTTGTATTCTTCACCATGTATTATTTGCAAATAAAAAAGTCTGGTCCCAATGAGTATGAATATCAAAAAAACTATAAAAACAAAAATATTTATCCTTCGATTGTTGAATTGATTACTAGTTGGCATTTAGATTATTTCTTTTGGATTTTTTCATACAAAAAAGAGAGACTGGCGGCAGCGTCTTTTCTCGAAACGAAATGATTGTCTTTTGCCTCTACAAATCCAGCTCCAAAAGCAAAATCTTTGGTCAGGCCTGATACTGATTCGTTATACTTTTTTTCTACTTGTGCCACTTGAAAATTCAAATCATTAATCTTGGCTAGACTTTCTTTTTTATTTATTATATTAAAAATTATAGAAATGACTAAGATTATATAAATAACAGTAAGTAGAGACAATATAAAAAACAAAGAATGTATAATGTGCATTCTTAAAGATACTCCACTACTAGTCGTAGAAAAATTGGAAAAGCTATGCAGAAAAAGCTTGTTTCCATTTAATCGTTCTTTATTTAGTTGTGTAGAGTTTATATTCATAAAAAATTAAATTCTTTCTACTACGCGAAGCTTGGCACTTCTAGAACGCGGATTCCGTTTTATCTCTTCAATGCTTGGCACAAGAAAATCTTTTTTATCTAAAAATTTTACAAGTTTTAGATCTTCTTTGTCAGCCTTTACAGCTCTTTTTAGCATTCTATCTTCTCCAGAGTGGAAAGTGATGATGCAAGCTTTTCTATTTTTATTTAGAATATCTTTAAGACTATAAAGTAGATCTTCTTCGGCTTTTAGCTCATCATTAACAGCTATTCTCAAAGCTTGAAATGTCTTTGTAGCAAAATGGATCTTTTGATGTTTATATTTTTCTGGTACAGAATAAGATATTATCTCTATTAGATCCTTTGTGCTTTTGATAGATTTGGCCTCTCTAGCCTCACAAATATTCTTTGCGATCCTTTTCGCATATCTTTCATCTCCATAATAATATATTATGTCAGCAATATTTTCTTCTTCCCAAGTATTTACTATTTTTACAGCAGTAAGTGTGTCCTTATTAATATTGTCCGAGAGGGTCATAAAGAGTGGCTCATCTTTTTGAAAAGTAAATCCTCTCCCAGAGTCATCTATCTCCTCCGAAGAGACTCCTAGGTCAGCCAAAAGCCCATCAATATTTTTTATATTTAGATCTTTTAAAACAGATTTAATATTCCTAAAATTATCATTTATATAAAAAATTTTTGGAAGTTTTGATTTTGTGATATTCTTTTCTAAAAAGGCTTTTGCCTCTTTTAATGCCTGACTATCAAGATCAATACAAACCAAAGTCCCGGTAGGACCGATATTTTTTGCGATCTCTATAGCGTGTCCTCCTCTATTGGTAGTAGCATCCACCACAGTATTTCCTTTATTAAGATTCAAAGCTTCTAAACTTTCTCTTAATAGTATAGGTATGTGCATACATCTTATAGAACACCGATCTCAGAAAGTTTGCCTGCTACAGAGTCGGCGCTTTTATTGTTTGCATTTGAGTATTTCTCCCACTCCTCTTCACTCCAAATCTCAACCCGTGAATGCATTCCTACTAAAACTGCTTTTTTATTTATGTCAGCAAATTTTTTAAGCTGATCAGTGATCAGGATTCTTCCCACAGAATCTAGATCGGTATCAAAAGCATTTGATAGCATAAAGCGAGTAAAACTTCGAGTGTCTTTATTTGTAAAAGATAAAGAAGAAAGTTTTTCTGCGATCTTTTGCCATTCTTTTAAACTAAATACAAAGAGCGACTTATCGAGGCCACTTGTGACTACGACTTTTTTACCAAGAAGACTTCTCCATTTTGAAGGAATGGATATTCTTTTTTTGTCATCTAGTTGATGAATAAAGTGTCCGATAAGCATATTAAATAAATTTAACTACCAAGCGCGATATCTCCCACAATATCCCACCTAGACCCATTATATACCACTTAATTTTTTTGAGCAAGAAAAACAGGCCTGAAAGCCTGTGGAAAAGAGGTTGGAATCCTTTTTAACGAATTATATTGGCAAGATACCTATAAGAAAAGGTATTTTGCTCAAATACCATCAACATAGCAAATCCGATTCCGTATCTGCCAATGTAGGTATCTGTTTTCTCATCAAAAAGAAATTCATTAATAGCGTCCTGGTCTTTAAAAGAAAATTTTAAAAATTTATTTTTTTCAAATATGAAATTTTCTTTTAAAGAAAAGGTGTTTTCTTTTGGATCTCCACCTCTATTTTCTTCTATTAAACAAAAATCTGCTGAACGATCTAAGAAGCCTTCTAGACTTATAGCTTTTCCCAATCCGTAATTTTTGAATGGACAGAAGAAAAAACCCTTTAAAATAAGCATAATAAAAAAATTAAAATTTTAAATAATAGGAACTGTCAATTAGATACTACAACAAACCAAAAAATAAAGCAAATACTATTTCTTCTCCTTCACAAGAGGAAACATGATAGTCTCACGGACAGGAAGACCTGCTAAAAACGCAAAAAGTCTATCCCCAAAGCCAAATCCGCATGTCGGAGGCATCCCATGCTCAAGCATCTCTACAAAGTCATAATCTGGCATCATCGCCTCTTCATCTCCACCGTCTAATAATTCTTGTTGCTTTTCAAAATTTTCTCTCTGTAAAATAGGATTATTTAATTCTGAATATCCTTTTCCTATTTCACTTCCTGCTAAAATAATCTGAAACTGCTGTGCCGTCTTAGCGTCAAGATTTGGCTTGGCTAGTGGAGCAACTAGTAAAGGTGGATTAATAAGAAAAGCTGGACCTACGATATTTTTCCTACAATACTTCCAGAGAGTATCGAGTAATCTCTCTCTATTTTCACCATCATATTTTACATTTAATTCTTCTAGTTTATCTTTTATGTCTTTGTCGCTAGCTGTCCAAATATCTATATTGGTCTGACTTTTTATTTCTTCTGCATATTCTATCTCTTTCCAATCACCTGCTAAATCAAAAGTGAATCCTTTCATCTCAAATTGAGTTTTCCCAAAGACTTCTACTGCTATCTTTTTATAAAGATCTTTCACAATATTCATACCTTCTTTATAATCAGCATAAGCAAGATAAAATTCGCAATTTGTAAACTCTTGAAGGTGTTCTGGAGACGAGCCTTCATTCCTATAAGCACGACCTATCTCATATGTCCCGGCATATCCTGCAGACATGAGTCTCTTCTGCCACAATTCTCCAACTGATATCCTCATATACACATCCATATCAAAATCATTGTGGTGAGTCTTGAAAGGTCTCGCTTCTGCGCCACCTGTAGTCACTTCAATAGTAGGAGTCTCTACTTCTAGCATTCCCTTTTCGTTTAAAAAATCTCTCGTCACTCTCCAAAACTTTGCTTTTTTAAAAAATAATTCCCTCTTTTCTTTGTCTGTCAAAATATCAAGATATCTATATCTCATCTTTAGCTCTTCATCTTGAAGGCCATGATATTTGTCAGGAAGCGGGAGAAGTGACTTGGTGAGGATTTTAATCTCCTTCACTAATATACTTTTCTGACCCGTCTTGCTTAAAAATTTTTCTCCGACCACATCTACAAAATCACCAATGTCTAAATATTCATTATAAAATTGAAAAGCTTCAGCCGGACTTTCTGGATTTTTGATAATACACTGAACTTTACTATTTTCATTTTCAGTAGCTGATCCGTCAAAAAGATCAAAAAATATAAGATTCCCCTGCCCACGAGAGGACATTATTCTTCCAGCTAAAACTATTTTCTCATTACTATCCTTTTCAAAATCTAAAAGAAAATCTTTTACAGAAGTATTTCTGTCTGAATGAGCCGAAAATGGATCAAATCCATTTTCTTTTAATTTTTCTAATTTCTTTTGTCTTTCTTCTTTTAATTCTAATATTGAGGTCATAAATATTTTTGATGATAAAGATATTATAATTTATTTGAATTAAAAGTAAAGGTTTGACAATGTTTTTAATTTTGGTAGTATTTAAAAAGTCGTTGTTTAACAATATTTTTAAAAAATAAAATTTAAAGAAAATGCCTACAAAAGAACAGCTTAGCCTCATGCGTGAAGCAGAAAACGAATATCCTGAAATACGGAAGGATCCTATAATAACTAAAAGAGAACCTCTGGAAGTTAAAATTAAAGAAGGAGAATTTGTCTATTACTCTATTCTAGGGCGAAAAAAAGTTAAAGTGAAAGTTTTAAAAATTAAACCTGACGGTAAGCTAATTTTAGCAACAAGACAATTAGGTTTGATAAAAAATGTGTGCGTAAAACCACACAGAGTTACTAAAGTCTAAAGAAGTCTTTTTATTGGTAAAATCCCCACCAATGGTGGGGATTTTTTCTGTGAATAATTATTTTATTAGCCAACTTTTACTATAGTATAAGACACTTCTCCTTTTGGAGTCATAAAAGAGACTTTGTCTCCTTCATGCTTTCCAAGAAGAGCATTCCCAAGGGGAGACTCATTAGAAATTTTCCCATTTTCTAAGTCAATCTCTTCTGATCCTACAATAGTAAAAGTCTCTTCAAAATTTTCTCCCACTTTCTTTATTGCCACTACAGATCCGACATATATTCCACTTTCTGTGTGACCAGTATTTGCTATGACAGCATTTTGTAAGATATTCTCGAGCTCTTGAATCCTAGCTTCACATTTTGCTTGGTCTTCTCTTGCTTGAGCATACTCTGCATTTTCTGAAAGGTCTCCAAGAGATTTCGCCCACTCTATAGCATCAGCGACTTCTTTTCTTCTGACTGTCTTTAGATTTTTTAGCTCTGCTTCTAGCTCTTGTTTTTTCTCACTGGTTAAATACTCTTTTACTTCTTTTGCCATAAAATTTATTCTAGTTTGAATTTATAATTTAATAAATAATAACACATTTTATGATTATTTCAAAAAGTCATCTTTCCTGTCTCTTATATATTCAAGTACCGGCCGAATAGCATCTGTGGCACCTGGTGTCCCCACTGGACCATTTTCTATAACTACTGCGAAAGCATATTTTGGATTATCATAAGGAAAATATCCAGTCATAAGAGAATTTACTCTTCCTTTTACTATTCCTATTTCTGCTGTACCTGATTTTGCAGCCATTTTTAATTCTTGAATATTAAGAAGTTGTGCTGTACCACCTTCAAGTACCACTTCGCGCATACCTTGCTTTATATATTTTAGATAATCCTGATTTAATTCTAAATCTATTATTGGCCAAACTTTCTGGTTATATTTGTCTATAGTTTGAGAATACGATATCCCTTTTGGATAAGATGCAGACAAAAACACATGAGGAGTGACTAGTCTCCCGTCATTTGCAATAGCTGCAATATATCGTACAAGCTCTATAGGCGTCACCTGAAAGCCATACTGACCTATAGAAGTATGATATGTATCTCCCAATTTCCAATCTCCATCAATAAAATTGATCCTCTTCCATTCTGGTGTAGGTATGATACCTGTAGCCTCATTTGGTAGATCCACCCCTGTTGTAGTAGCCAAGCCAAAGAGTTTGGCATAATCATCTATCTTTGCAATACCGAGACCTTTTTGATCCTTGTATCCGCCACCTACCTGATAAAAATATTCATCGGAGGACTCGGCAAGAGCCCTTACTACATTTATATATCCATGCTCCTTCCAATCACGAAATACAGAATCAGGACCTCCATATGGATTCTTTATTATAAGAGCACCAGTAGATAATATTTGTTTGCTTGGAGAAATTATTCCTTCATTCAAAGCTGCATAAGCCATAAAAGGCTTTACCACAGATCCTGGTACAAACAATCCTGATACGGCTCTATTAAGAAACGGGGTGCGAGAATCTTTGAGTAAAGATGTTATTTTTTTGTTGTCTTCAGTACCTGAAGCATTAGTAAGAAGATTGTTGTCATACTCTGGGAAAGTCGCGATAGCTAGTATCTCTCCATTTGTCACATCCATTATCACCCCGGCTCCAGATTTATATCCTCTATTATTCACAGCCTCCTTTATCGAGTCAAAAAGTTTTTGTTGTAGATCTTTATCAATAGTTAAATTTAAATTTGCTCCTGATACTGGCCTCACTAAAAGATTCTCTGACTCTATGAGAGATTTTACATCTTTTTCTACTATTTTTTTGCCATTTGTGCCTGTCAAAAGTTCTTGATAAATTAGCTCTACACCGTCCTTTCCTAAATATGTATCTTGCCAATAATTATTTAAATTATCTGCTTTTGGATAAGATATATACCCCAAAAGATTTGAAACGCCTCCATTTTCTACATATTTTCTTTTGAGAATTAAAGAAGAGGACGAGACTATATTTTCGGCTAAAGCCTTTCCATTTCTATCAAATATTTCTCATCTGTCTGCTAAAATTAGTTTTTCATTATATCTATTATCATCTGCCTTTTCCTTATAGGTAGAAAAATTATTTATCTGCAAATCATAAAGTCTAAAAGAAAATATCAAAAAAATAAATATTAAAAAAAAGAAAGGGAGCATCTCTACCACCTGAGAAATCGGCTTATCGAGAGAGCCTTCCATCCTGTCCATATCAAGCCT
>JBDKGJ010000050.1:0-8800 GCA_039798205.1 Candidatus Parcubacteria bacterium
CTATATTACTTAGACTACTATCATCAATGGGAAGACCTGGTATCCCAGCTGGCATAGCAATATCTTCTTCTTGTTTTGCACTTTCTACTTTTATTTCTTTTTTGATCTCTAGCTTTTCTTCTTTAGCTTTTTCTTTCTTTTTTTCTTTTGATTTGAAAGCTGGTTCAAGAGCTATAGCTGCCCAGCGCAAAATTACATATATTAAAAGAAGTAAAACAAAGAAAGTAGCCACACTCATTATGTCTGCAAAAAAAGATAATATAGGATTCTGTATAGAAAGATGAAGATGAGCAAACCATGGATCATTATTCACTTTGTCGGCTACATAATTAACATCATTTGGATTGAGTCCATACTGATTAGAATTTCCACTTAAAAGTGCTGTGGAAGGGTCTGGTTTAATACCAAATATTTTGTCTTTCAAGACATCCCACCAACTAAGATGAGCATCGGCATTTGTAGAGCCTAGATATATAGTATTAGAAGTAGAATCCACAACGCCAGAAGCTGCAGAATCAGGTAACTTTATCCACCCTCTATCTCGAAGTCCGTCCCAAGCATCAAATTTGTGATCTTCTAGATAATCTGCCGGATTTATCCTTAAAACCCAAAATAGGATAGCATATCTAATACCCAAAAGGGCATTATAAACGGCATTAAAAATAAAATCAAAATTAAAGGAATACATGAAAAATGCTTAATATAAACAAATTATACCACAAAGAATATTATAAATATTAATCTCTAGCCAGAGAGCTTTCTATGTCTTTCGCTATTTCAAAAAGCTTTTTATCTTCATAGAGGTCTGCGATAAGGTGAATGGATTTTGGGAGATTATTTTCATTGACTTCACTTCTTTTTGTTGTAGGAATAGAGATGGCTGGGCTACCCACAATATTTGCTGGTACAGTAAAAAGATCTACTAGATACATTTGTAGAGGATCATTTATCTCTCCGAATTTCCAAGGAAACATAGCACTAGTCGGAGTCGCAATAGCATCAACTTCTTTAAAAACTTTTTTGAACTCTTCTTTCAGTATCTCTCTGGCAGCAACTGCTTTATTGTAATAAGCATCAAAATATCCTGCTGACAAAATATATGTGCCGAGTAATATCCTTCTTCTCACTTCATCGCCCAATCCATGAGTACGAGAATTAGTAAAATTTTCTATAGTATTTTCTCCTGGCACTGATAGACCATATCTCACACCATCGTAGCGCCCCATATTTGAAGAAACTTCGGCAGGACAAATAACATAATATATAGCCAGAGCTTTATCTATATCTCCGATATCTACTTTCTTTACTTCATACCCGATGCTTTTTAGATTTTCTATTTGATTTTCAAAATCTTTCCAAATCTCTCTGTCTATACCCTTTTGCATTTTTTCTTCAAAAAATATTTTTGGAATACCGATTTTCTTTTTTAGAGGTGAGGCTGAATGAATTCGATTAGCCTCTGGGATAGAAGTAGCATCATTTTTGTCAAAAGTTGATATCGTATCAAATAAAATCTCTGCATCTTCTACTGTATTTGCAAATGGTCCGATCTGATCAAGTGAAGAGCCCATGGCTATCAAGCCATATCTCGATATAGAGCCGTAGGTAGGCTTGAATCCTACTAGATTTGTAAATGCTGCTGGGAGCCTTATAGAGCCTCCTGTATCGCTACCTAGGGCTATCGGAGTGGCTCCATAAGATACAGAAGCTGCAGAGCCACCAGAAGAGCCTCCAGGCACACGTGAAGTATCAATAGGGTTCTTTACTACACCAAAAGCGCATGTCTCTGTACTAGAGCCCATAGCAAATTCGTCCATATTGGCTCTAGCTAAAATGATAGCTCCTGCCTCTTTTAGACTCTTTACCACACTAGAATCATAAGGGGCTATATAATTTTCGAGCATCTTTGATCCAGCAGAAGCTCTCTCACCTTTTACTAAAATATTATCTTTCAAAATAATAGGTACGCCTGTTAATTTTGCAGCTCTGCCCTCATCTATCATCTTTTGCGCATTTTCTATTTGAGAATTAATAAACTCTTCACTCATAAATCCTAATATCGCATTAATATCTTTTTCTGGACCCAAATTAGGATTAAATTTCTTTTCATTATTCTTAATAGTCTCTACAGACTCTTCCACGATCTGCTTCACAGTCTTTTCTTTTAGCATTAATGAATTGTAGATTTCAGTTATTGTTTTCATAATTTTATGCATCTTTTTTCTTGTGTTTATCCAAAACTTGAGAAACTTTTACAAAGCTATCTTTTGTCGCAGGGGCATTTGCTAGTAGGCTTTCTGTGAATTTATTTGCTTCATTTAGTACGATATCTTCTCTTGTAGCATTTTTATTTATAGAGTTTTCAAATTGCTTTCCATAATTTTCTCCTCCACTAGCTAATACTTCGCCACCAGCCATATCAGAGACTTGCCCTACATATTCCAAGATCTCTTTCATTTGTACTAAAAACTTTTCTTTCTCTTCTTCTTTCAATTCTAATCGTGACAGCATTGCTACTTTTTCTAGGTCTTCTTTTGTAAATTCTATATTAGACATATATTTATAGGTATTTTAACAGAAAATTAATTATTTTAAAAGCCTTTCGAACTCCTCTTCACTTATTATTTTTATTCCCAATTCTCTTGCAGACTTTTCTTTTGTTGAAATCTTGCCATTCTCATTTTCTCCTAGTAATACATAGTCAGTATTTTTGGAAACAGAGCTAGAAACTTTACCCTCTAAAGACTCTATAATGCCGCTAAAATACTCTCTCGGCCTTGAAAGAGCACCTGTGATTACGAATGTTTTGCCCTGTAAATATCCTGTACTTACTCTACCATTATTTTTTGGATTTTTTATATTTATTATTTTTAATATTTCATCCAAAAATTTCTGATTTTTTTTATTATTAAAATAATCCATAAGAGACTCCAGACTCTTTTCACCAATACCTTCGACTCCAAATCCTTCTTTTAATTCTTTGCTGTCTTTTTTATTTCTTTCTTTTGATAAATCTAATACTCTACTTTGAAGCCTTTCTAAGCTACCAAAATTTTTTACTAGATCTTTGGCTGTAGTCTCTCCAACTTGTCTTATACCGAGCGCATAGATAAATTTGTGAAGCTCAATATTTTTGGAATTTTCTATAGCAGTGATCAGATTGTCCGCTGACTTTTCTCCGAATCCTTCTAATCCTTCTATGTCAGACTTTTTTAATTTAAAAATATCAAGAACGCTTCTAATTAATCCCAAATCATAAAATTCATCTATTATTTTTTCTCCCATACCATCAATATTGAAAGCTTTTTTTGACACAAAATAGGTAAAATATTCTCTATGCTTCGCCTCACAATTTTCATTTTTACAAAAAAGACCTGTTGATACTCCTGATTTATTTACTTTATTTTCTTCTCTTACTAATATTGAATTACAGACCGGGCAAAATTCTGGCATTAAAAACTTTTTTGAATTTCTAGGCCTTAACTCTTTTATCACAGAGACTATTTCTGGTATGACATCTCCCGCTTTTCTGACAACAACTGTATCGCCCACCCTAACATCTAGCCTGTCTATCTCATCGCTATTGTGCAGAGTAGCCCTCTTTACGTGAGATCCATAGATAAGTACTTCTTCTAGCTCAGCTACAGGCGTAGCTACTCCAGTACGCCCTATCTGAATTGTAATATCAAGGACTTTCGTAGTCACTTCTTCTGCTGGGAATTTATAAGCAATACCAGCTCGAGGAGATTTTGCAGTGAATCCTAATTTATCAAAAATATCTTTCTCGTTTATCTTAATAACTAGTCCATCTATACCGTATTCTTCGTGCTCTCTCTTTTCTTTCCATTCGTTATACATCTTTTCTATTTCTTCTAGATTTTTGCAAAGCTTAAAGTGTGGATTAACTAAGAAATTATTTTCTCTTAAGAATTCTAGCTCATCTATTTGTGACTTGAATGCACCACCTTCTATATCATAGGCAAATAATTTTAAATTTCTTCCAGCTACAACGCTACTGTCTAATTGTCGAAGTGTACCTGCTGCTAAATTTCTAGTATTTGCATATTTAAGTAGATTATTTTTCTCTTGAACACGATTTATCTTTTCTAGATTACTCTTTCCTATCCAAGCTTCGCCCATCACTATAATAGATACTTTTTCTTTTAATTTGAGTGGTACTGATTTTATTGTTTTTACATTTTCGGTGACGTCTTCTCCAATTTCTCCGTCACCGCGAGTCGCAGCACTAACGAGCTCCCCATCCTCATAATTGAGGACTATTTTTAGTCCATCTATCTTTAATTCGCCGACAAAAGAAAAATTATTCTTAATATTTTCTTTTTCTAAAATTTTCCTATTTCTTTCCTCCCAATCTTTTAGCTCTTCAAAATCAAAAACATTATCACAGCTCCACTGTTTGACTTTGTGATTAACTTTTTCAAAATGATCAAGGACTTTTCCGCCAACTCTTTTGGTTGGGCTATTGTCATCTCTAAATAGAGGATACTCTTCTTCTAGCTTCAAAAGCTCATGAAAAAGAGTATCATAAACAGTGTCTTCTACTTCTGGCGCGTCTAATACATGATAAAGATATTGATGTTTTTCAACCAATTTCTTTAACTCCAAAATCCTCTTTTTAATATCGTTGCCCTGTATATTCATTTATTGATTATATCAAAATCTAGCCAAAAAATTAATCTCAAAATTTAGCTTTCTTATTCTCTAGAATATCTATAAATACTTCGTCCTACTTTAGCGGTATCAAATTCTCTGCAACTCGAAAATCCAGTAGAAATTATTCCAAAAGATTCTGAGGTATTTGTAGAGAATTCTGACTTGGTCTTAGCAAATTCTACGACTACACATCTATAAACTATATTAGCTGTATTCGGATCGACTTCCTGAAGGACAATACCAAAAGTCGTCGTAGCGTGCAGGCTATCTCCTACTATATTAAAAGTTGATTTTCGCTGATTAAGATTGGTATAGACCTCCTCCTTGGTGTCTACATAAGCTGTATCGTCAAATATTTTATTATAAGTACCGTCACTTGCACAAAATATTTTTTCTTTGTAGTCACTAGCTAGAATATTTGTAAAGCTTGGGACTGTACTCGTAGCAAAGAAAATATTCTTTACAGCATTATCACGAAAATCATATTCTCCATCGCCTGAGGATGTAGAATTTAATATGAGAGATATTCCGAGCGATCTATCTTGAAAAATGGAGTCTAAATATTGAGCGCATTCGACACCGCTATCTGCCGCAAAATATGCAGCTTTATTATAATCAATCAATTTTGAGAAAAATACCTCTTTAGCTATTATTCTTGAAATAGACATCGATACCAGAAGTAGTGTAGCTACTATTATCAAAGTAAATATTAGTATGTATCCACCCTTTAAATTATCTTTTTTGTTTTGCATAAATTTATTTAAATTTTATCTTTGATATATATAATCTGTGACTTCTACTGATTTATCATTCAAACCAAAAATACCAGACTCAAGATAAATGACTTTTACTCTGACCCGAAGAGCATTATTGGAGATCTTTGACACAAAAATAGATCTTCTGAATGGCGTCTTGCTGCCAGAAGTACAATTGTATCCTTTGTTCTCACTTAAATTCAAATAATCACAACTTGGAATACTATATATACTAGAAAGCGTATAAGAAAAAGATTCATTGTCTAGATAACTTTCACCGTTTATAAGAAGAGGATCGACACTATTTGAAAACAATTGCCAAGCAATAGAAGATGGGCTATACAAAGCATCCAAGAAATACGTTGGACTTATGTATAAATTCGCACCATTACCGACACATGCTCCGTCGATAATACTTTGCCCATCGTCAGTATAATTGATATCAATATTGCTACAAGCCATAGAAAAGCTATCTCTATAATTTCTAAAATTTTCTATGACTTCTTCTCCTAGATAGGAAGCTATGACTTTGTTTTTGCTTTGGATAATAGTAGTGACAGAATTTAAAGTAAGAGAAAGAGGCCCAATTACAGCAATGAGAACCAAAGCCACAGACACCAAAGCCTCTATAAGAGTAAAACCGTTTTTGTATTTTATTTTTTTTAAAAATTTCATAAATTAATTATCTAATGCTCTCTGAGAGATATATGATTCCAAAGCAAAAGTGGAAGTTGATACTACTTGTCCTTGATTATTTTTGACAAGGTTTACAATACCAGACATAAATAAATGTGCTCCTGGCTGTTTGTAATCGATCTTACTGATACCTAAGACTTTTATCCAAAAATTAATGATAATAAAATCTGAAGAAGTGATAGTATAGTCTTTTGAAAAATCAAAAGTGCTAGTTACTACATTAAATATATACTCTGCTTGATGAATAGTATTGGTATTAGTATTTAAATAAAAGACTACTTTCTTTGACGGATCATTTTCGGGAGTAAAAGCTATAGCATTACAAAAGCCACTATCATCATCAACAAGTAACGAGGAAGAAAATGAATTAAAATTGAAAGGCTGGTCTGACCAAGAAGGATACACTCCATCACCACGATTAATACAGCCATACTCATTGCCGAATTTTAACTCTCTTGAGATAGAGTCCATGACTAGATTGGTATTGTCTATGGCGACTCTATTATTAGAAACTCTTTTGTATGCTCTCTGGGAAGAAAGGAGGACAGATATACCGCCAACCGCTACAATAGTAAAAAGGGTCGTAGCTACAAGAAGCTCTATAAGAGTAAAGCCATTTTTGTATTTTATTTTTTTAAGAAAATCTTTCATAAATAATTTGTATTTAAAATATACTATTGGCATTCACCATAAGAAAAAGATATCTGACCTATATAATACACTTCTATCCGCCTCTTCTCTATACCGTCACCACCACCGACCTCAATACACACATTATTTATAGGAGTATCTTGGCCAATGATTGAGCTATAAGATCCGTCTTGCTTTAGATAAGAAAAGTACGCATATGGCTTTGGCTTTACAAAATAAATGGCCAATTTGTCTACTACGGTACCGCAATTGTTGAGACAAATCTTACTTATTTTATTTCCAGAATTAAAAAATAAATCTTCTTCTGGCTTTTGTGAAGAAAAGGATGGTAATTCTGTATCAGAAAATGATTGACTTGTATTTTTATAAAAAAACTCTATTTGAGATGGATTGGATAAATTTAAGAATGCTCCATATCCACTATTTGGAAATGCTTCACTAGATATAAAGCTAGAGGTCCTATTCTGCATATCTCGGATAGCAAAAGCTAAAGACTCTGAGTCGGATAATAATGTGTATTTTATCTGATTTTTCTTATAACCAAAACCAGCCAAAGTGGAAGCAGCTATAGCAAAAAGAGAAATCACTACCATGATTTCTACAAGAGTAAAGCCTTTTGCTTTTATATTTTTATGCCAAAATATCATAATTATATTTTAGCATGAAAATCTAGAAAGAGATTAGTGTAATAACTAATGCAAAAACATAGAAATCCCTACAACATCTATCTCAAGGAATATCATGGCTATAGTAGCTATGACAATGAATGGAGCAAATGGTATCTCGGACTTTCTATTGTACTTCTTTGGAAAAAGATAAAGCATTAAAAGAGAAACTACCGCTCCTATCCAAATAGATAAAAGAAAAGTAGACACTCCAAAAATAAATCCTGTCAGATATCCGACTCCGATCAAAAGCATAATATCTCCAAACCCTACAGCCTTTCCTCCAGAAAATAGAAATATGATAATAAATGGTAGAGCTACAAGAATACCAGAAAATACATCTAGCCAAAACAAAGTGGTATATCCAGAATATATACTCATATAATTTACCACTCTATATACTTCGAAAGAGAGACCGGTGATTATTAGTAAAAGAGAAAACTGGACCGGGACTATCTTATGCTTTAAATCATAACGAAGTATGACAAGTAATATAACGAAGAGAAAAATATAAAATAGAGAAAGCAAAATCCCGATAAGTATAGAATTGAAAGAAGAAAATATAGAGAAATAATCTTTCAATAATAAACTATAAGTCAAAATAGCTAGAATTCCAGTAAAGACCTCCATCCAGAAATGCTTCCCACCTATTTTGACTTTACACTTACTGCATCTGCCATGCAAGAATAAGTAAGAGAATATAGGTATCATTTCATACCAAGGCAGCCTTTTACTGCAAGACTGGCAAACACTCCTACCGCCCCAAAAGGATTTTATGTAAAGTCTGTCTACTATTACATTTATAAAACTGCCAATAGCACCTCCAAAGATAAAAAGGAGGAAGTAAAATAGGAAATTGTACATGAACGAATTAGATTTCTATGACTTTAGATCGTACATACAAGCCGTAACATCTGTGGCACAATTTATGTCTGTATCAGAAGGCCCTCCACTTGGACCACCAATGTCTCTTTCAGATTGTAGTAATTTAGCAACAGCGGCATCAGCTGGCTCTGCAACAGACCCTCCTGCAGCAGGTGTCTGAACTGATACAGCAGGGGCAATAATACAAGGAACTAAAGCAGCTCCTGCTGCAACACCTCTACACTTTGCAGCACCTGTCAACACGGGAGAATTTGTTTCTAAGTGTGTAATAAGATGAAAGCCTATAACGTTACCTGTACCACCAGCGGTATCGACATAAGCTACATAATTATATTTATTAGAATTCCAAGAAGCAGTCTTATTCGCATTCACAGGAAGTCTCTCTGTTTGAGAATTTTCAAGCTCTGTTAAAGAGGTTGGAAAATATCCTCCATGTGAATCAGAATATAAGAAAAGTCCAGCTTGGATGTTTTT
>JBDKGJ010000051.1:0-4909 GCA_039798205.1 Candidatus Parcubacteria bacterium
AATATTGGGTCATGAGAAGAGAAAGCTTTAATCTTTTAAGGAATAAAGTAAATGGTCTCCACACAGCTCCTTTTATTGATGATATCGCCGTAAAAGGGGAAGATTTGGCAGATTTTATTTGTGAGCTTACTCCTATTTTAGAAAAGTATAAATTATTTTATACAATAGCTGGCCATGTAGGAGAGGGAAATATTCATATTATTCCTCTTATGAATTTTGAAACACAAGAAAATACTGTTGCCAATATAAAAGTTATCAAAGAAGCTAGTCATGAAGTCTATCAGCTTGTAAAGAAGTATCAAGGCTCTATCACCGCCGAGCATAATGATGGGCTTATCCGTACACCATTTTTAAATTATATGTTTGACAAAGACATGCTTAATCTTTTTAAAAAAGTAAAAAATATTTTTGACCCAAACAACATTCTTAATCCTGGCAAAAAAGTGCCCCTTAGTGAAGATGTGGATATAGAATTTAATAGAAACCTATCTTTTTTAAGAAAGTTTTAATATTTTCTTAACTTTACTTATATATATGTTATTATTCTATATATAAATAAAGAATAATTTTTTAAATATGAAAAATAAAATT
The DNA here is from genome assembly GCA_039798205.1 of Candidatus Parcubacteria bacterium. Classification (GTDB taxonomy): domain Bacteria; phylum Patescibacteriota; class Minisyncoccia; order Phycocordibacterales; family UBA5272; genus UBA5272. The sequence goes on from JBDKGJ010000051.1 coordinate 592, forward strand.
TGGTTAATTGTGATTTTGGTTTTAATTTTATTATTAGCTTATTTCTTTACAAGAAAAGAAGAAAGTCCTTATTTAGTAGAAGATTCTAATTTCGAGCAGGTCGAGACATCCACACCGCAAGAGCCTCCTCAGGCTACTTCCACAAAGAAGACAAACAATACAAACAATACGAATAACACAAATAATAATACAAATCAGGTTAAAAAGTTTTCTCTTTTAGATATTCAAGCTCACAATTCTGAAAGTAGCTGCTGGTCTAATATATTTGGCAAAGTCTATGATATTACAAACTATATCGACAAGCATCCGGGAGGAAAGAAAGAAATATTATCTGTTTGTGGCAAAAATGGTAACGATTTATTTAGTGGTCAACATGGCGGAGATATGAAGGTAGAAGGGATTCTCAATAATTTTTATCTTGGAGAATTTATCCAATAATTAATTTTTTTATGAAAAAAGTTGCTATAAATGGATTTGGTAGAATAGGAAGGGCCTTTTTGAAGCTCACTCTTACCAATCCTGAAGCAATGAAAGATATAGAGATTGTAGCTATCAATGATCTTGGGGATCTTGATAATATGATCTATCTTTTAAATCATGACTCTGTCTATAGGCAAAAGATATTTAAAAAAGTAGAAAGTAAAATCACAAATCAAAGTGAGAAATATCTTGTTTTAGAGACTTTGTCTGGGATAAAGAAAGAAATAAGATTTATTTCCATAAAAGATACAAATCAATTTATACAAGATAAAGTCTGGCAGAATCTCGGAATAGATATTGTTGTAGAGTGTACAGGGCTATTTGTGAGCGCAGACAAATCTCATTTTCATATAGAGTCTGGCGCAAAAAGAGTTGTGATCTCAGCACCAACAAAAGATGAGAAAAATAGTATGCATCACTCAGAGACCGTACTTATGGGAATTAATGAAGAAAAATTAAAAGATGTAGAAATCACAAGTAATGCATCTTGTACTACAAATTCTGCTTCACCAATTATCGCCATACTTGATGAAGCTGTCGGTATAGAGAAGGCAATACTCAATACAGTACATTCTTACACAGCTAGTCAATCAATAGTAGATGGCCCAAATAAAAAAGATTGGAGAGAGGGAAGAGCTGGAGCACAAAATATAGTACCAAGTACGACTGGTGCCGCTATAGCTGTCACAAAAGCTTTTGTAAAGCTAGAGGGGCTTTTTGATGGTATTTCTCTTCGTGTGCCTAGTATTGCCGGAAGTATAGCGGATATTACTTTTATTTCTAAAAGAAATACGAGCGTAGAAGAAATAAATAGAATTTTAGAAAATGCTTCACATTCTGTTCGGTGGAAAAATATTTTTGCTGTTAGTAATGAAGAATTAGTTTCCACAGATATCTTGGGATTAAAATTCGCAAGCATAGCAGATCTTAAAATGACAAAAGTTGTTGGAGGCAATCTAGTAAAAGTTCTCACCTGGTATGACAATGAAATAGGGTATACCAATACTCTCGTAGAACATGTCATGAAAGTTGCAAAAATAATCTAAAATGGTAGCCAGTTAGCGTCAATCCCTGTGGATAAGATTCAGTTGATTTAGAAGAGTTTTTTTTCTATTTTCTAGCAGCTTTTTAAAGCGTGCTACAATGAAACTAGAAAGACGTGTGGGCGTTTTTTAATTTTTTATAAACTGTGTCAGTTTTTATTTTTCTCTTAAAAAACAATTAAATTTATGCCTAAAAAACACTCAAAAAGCAATCTTAATAAAATAAATATCAATACAGAAACTTTTTTTGTTAAAAAAAGAGATGGCAGAAGGCAGAAATTTTCTCAAGAGAAAATAAATCTTGCAATACAAAAAGCTGGAAGCGCAACTTTAGAATTTAATGAAAAAAAAGCAGCATTTCTAGCTCAAAAAGTTATTCTAAATTTATTAGAGAGAAATAAAAAAACTTTTAATATTGAAGAAGTACAGGATGTGGTAGAAGATGTACTCATGAGCTCTAAATATAAAAAGACAGCTAGGGCATACATCTTGTATCGAGATCAGCATAGAATATTACGTGAGATGAATGCGCAAAATAGTATAGATCTTATAGATCAATATACTTCCAAGAGTAATTGGCTAGTGAAAGAAAATAGTAATATGGATTATTCTCTCCAGGGTCTCAATAATCACATTGCTTCTGAGATAAGTAGAACATATTGGCTTAACAATCTTTATCCAAAAGAAATAAGAGATGCACATATTAACGCTGACTTTCATCTTCATGATCTTAATACTTTGGCGATATATTGTGTCGGTTGGGATCTTTTTGATTTACTTTGTGAAGGGTTTCATGGTGTACCCGGGAAAGTTTCTTCACTTCCACCAAAACATTTTCGTACAGCGCTCGGCCAAGTAGTAAATTTTATTTATACTATGCAAGGCGAGGCCGCTGGCGCGCAGGCACTCTCTAATTTTGATACTTTACTCGCTCCTTTTATTAGGTATGATAATTTAAGCTACGAAGAAATAAAACAGTGCATCCAGGAATTCATATTTAATATGAATGTGCCAACCAGGGTAGGGTTTCAGACACCTTTTTCAAATATTACTCTTGATCTTTTAGTATCACCAAACTTTAAAGACACACCAGTAGTAATAGGTGGAAAAATGCAAAAAGAGACTTATTCGGAGTTCCAAAATGAAATGAATATTTTCAATAAAGCCTTTTTTGAAGTAATGGCAAAAGGAGATGCAGCTGGTAGAGTATTTTCTTTTCCAATACCGACTGTGAATATAACAAAAGATTTTGATTTCGAAGATGAAAATCTTAATGGTCTTTGGGAAATCACAGCAAAATATGGAGTTCCTTATTTTTCTAATTTTATGAATTCTGATATGAAGCCTGAAGATGCGAGGAGTATGTGTTGTAGATTACGCCTTGATCTAAACGAGCTCACAAGAAGAGGCGGAGGTCTCTTTGGCGCAAATGCACTCACAGGCAGTATTGGAGTTGTAACTATTAATATGCCAAGACTAGGTTATCTTTCTAAAGACGTTGCAGAATTTAAAGAGAGACTTAAAAAAATGATGATTCTTTCAAAGGAAAGTCTAGAGACTAAAAGAAAGGTCATAGAAGACTTTACCGAGAAAAATCTATATCCATATACAAAATTTTATTTAAGAAATATAAAAAACAATTTTGGAAAATATTGGGTCAATCATTTTTCTACTATAGGTCTCATAGGTCTCAATGAAGCAGCAGAAAATCTTTTAGGATTAGATATCGGTACAGAAAAGGGAAATGCTTTTGCGGAAGAAATTTTGACTTTTATGCGAGAGATTTTGGTAGCATTTCAAGAAGAGACTGGTAATCTCTACAATCTAGAAGCCACTCCTGCTGAAGGCGTCACTTATCGTTTAGCTAAAAAAGATACCGAGATGTATCCTCTCATAAAGACAGCTAATCAAGGTGATGGTACACCTTTTTATACAAATTCTTCTCAACTCCCTGTATATTATACAGATGATATTTTTAAGAGTCTTGATTTGCAAGACAAGCTCCAGACTCTTTATACTGGAGGCACAGTTATACATTTGTTTTTGGGAGAGCAGATACATGATATAAAAGTGGTACCAAGTCTTGTCAAAAAGATCTGTATGAATTATCGTTTGCCATATTTTAGTATAACCCCAACATTTTCTGTATGCGATAGTTGTGGCTATTTACCAGGTGAGCACAAAGTCTGCAAGACTTGTAATAAGAATTGCGAGACTTACAGTAGAGTGGTCGGGTTTTTAAGGCCTGTCTATCTTTGGAATGATGCAAAGAAAAATGAGTTTACAAAAAGAAAAATGTTTTCTATAGGAGAAGTAAAAATAACTAATCAGATCAAAAAATGATTTTAGCAGGTCTTCAAAAGAATACTTTGATAGATTATCCTGGCAAGATCGCCTGCATTGTTTTTACTTTGGGTTGCAATTTTCGTTGTGACTTTTGCTATAATCCATCGCTTGTTATTCATGAAAAGTTTCCGAAAGAATTTTTACAAGAAGAGTCATTTTTTGATTTTCTTAAAGAGAGAAAGAGCTTTTTAGATGCTGTAGTAATAACAGGTGGAGAGCCAACTATTCATAAAGATCTGAATATTTTTATTCAAAAGATTAAAGATATGGGTTTCTTAGTAAAGCTCGACACTCAAGGCAGTAATCCAAAATTTTTAAAGCAAATATTAAAAGAAGGAAATGTCGATTATGTTGCCATGGATATAAAGTCTCAAGTAGAAAGATATAATGAAGTCACAAATTCTAAATTTGATCCAAATCTAATTTTAGAAAGTATAAAGATTATTAAA
>JBDKGJ010000052.1:0-10476 GCA_039798205.1 Candidatus Parcubacteria bacterium
AGGAATAATAAACAAAGCTTTTTCTATTGAAGTAAATAAAAATCAAATCATCGATGACTTTTCTAAGTCAAATATTTTGACTAGTCTCTCAGGTAGCGAAGGATTTATTTTTCCAGAGACATACTTTTTCTTGCCAAATACTTATTTAAATATAGTGGTGACAGAATTAAAAAATAGATTTTATTTTAATCTTAGAGACCTATTTGTCTCTTTAAAAGAAAATACAAATAAAAATATAGAAGAAAAGATACCTGATACAGATTTTCTGAAGATATACTCTCTTGACCTAAAAGATCTTGATATACAAAGCTTCTTCGATGAAGAAACAAAGGCTGTCAATCTAGCAAAAAGATTAACAGTAATAAGCGAGATAGGTACCACTACACTTTCTATAAAAGATATCATTACTATGGCTAGCTATCTAGAAGGTGAGGCAAACAATGAAAAAGATATGCGCATAGTATCAGGCGCTCTTTGGACAAGGTTAAAACTAGGATATCCTCTTCAGATTGATGCAGCTACAAGTACTTACAAAAATAAGGGATTTACCAAGACTCCTATAAATAATCCAGGGTTGATAGCTATAAAAGCCGCTCTGAATCCTATAAAGACAGGATATATATATTATATTACTGGAAATGATGGAAATATGTATTATGCCAAAGACTACGATACTCACTTAGATAATATAAATAAATATTTAAGAAATAGATAATATGTTTTGTGATATACTAGTTTAGAAAAATATGAAAGTACACAATTTAGCATTCGTAGATGTAGAGACTACTGGTACAGACTTTGAAAAGCATGAGATAATAGAGCTCGCTCTTATTGTTGCAAAACAAGTAGAAAGAGTTGGAAAAGGTCCTAGCATAGAAATTTTAGGCGAATATGAATGGAAGATAAAGCCTGAGAGACTTGATCTTGCAGAAGAAGAGGCTCTCAGGATAAATGGCTACAATGAAGCTGATTGGATATTTGCTTCGCCACTAAAAAATGTATTAGAAGAATTTAATAAAAAAGCTGAAAGTTGTACTTTTGTCTCTCATAATCTAGTATTTGATTACAATTTTGTCGCAAAGGCTTATCAAAAGACTGGGGTAGAAAATAATATGCATTATGGCAAGCTCGATACTATTTCAATTGCTTTTGCGCGACTATATGATGCGCCACAGGCGGATAAATTTTCTTTGAAATATTTATGTGAACTTTTGAAAGTTGAAAACGCAAAGGCACACACTGCTCTTGCTGACACTCGTGCATTGGTTGAAGTTTATAAAAAATTAATGAGAGCCGTATAGCATCTTAATGAAGAATAGTATTAAAAACAAAAAAGTGTTTGTTGGAATGAGCGGAGGAGTAGATTCTTCTGTTTCGGCATTTTTAATGAAAAAAAAAGGATTTGATGTGACTGGGGTGTTCATAAAAGTCTGGCAGCCTGATTTTATTGAATGTACTTGGCGAGAAGACAGGCGAGATGCTATTAGAGTCTGTAGCGAGCTTGATATTCCATTTACTACTCTTGATCTAGAAAAAGAATATAAAAAAGGAGTGATTGATTATATGGTGAGAGAGTATAAAGTAGGCAGAACTCCAAATCCAGATGTATTTTGTAATAAAGAAGTGAAATTTGGGGCTTTTCTTGATTGGGCTATCAAAAATGGAGCGGATTTTGTAGCTACTGGGCATTATGCTCAAAATAAAAATAATATTTTAGCTAAAGCGAAAGATTCTAGTAAAGATCAATCTTATTTTCTTTGGACTCTAAAAAAAGAACAGCTCAGTAAAATTATTTTCCCAGTAGGTCATCTTTTAAAATCAGAAATACGAGAAATAGCAGAAAAAAGTCATCTCGCTACTGCTAAGAAAAAAGACTCTCAAGGCCTTTGCTTTATAGGGAAGATAGAAGTGAAAGATTTCCTGAAAGAATATATTAAAAATAAAACAGGAAACATTTTTGATATGGATCTAAAAAAGAAGGTCGGCTTTCATGATGGAGTGTTTTTTTATACAATAGGTGAAAAGATTAATGGTAAATACATAACAGATAAAGATACAAAAAAGAATATTTTATTTATTTCTGAAAATATAAAGAAGACAGCAGAAAAGAAAGCATATTTAGAAGATATTAATTTTACAAAGAAGCTGGCAAAAGGAAAGGTATATACTGTTCAAGAGAGATATCATGCTAAAGAGACAAAAATAAAGATTAAAAGCCTTAAAGAAGATAAAAAGAAAAAAGAGCTTGTCTTAGAATATGAGCAGGTAGAAAAAGAAAAGAACTTTTTGTATACATCTGGGCAAAGCTTGGTATTTTATGATAAAGCTATTCTAATCGGTGGCGGGATAATGAAATAATAAGAAAATTATATATGATATAATTATAGAGTTACTAGCTATTATTTATTAGTCTTATTAATGTTAGTAATTTATTTAATTACTTTTTAAAATATATATTATGAAAGCTTATATAGCAGAACTTATCGGTACAGCTCTTCTCGTCCTTATAGGATGTGGAGCAGCTATTTTTGCAGGAGGTACTCTTGGAGTACTTGGTATCGCGGTGGCTTTTGGTCTTGGTTTGGCAGTAGTATCCTATATGATAGGGCACATCTCAGGAGGGCATGTGAATCCAGCAGTCACAATAGCTCTTGCGCTCGCAGGAAAATTTCCTTGGAATCGAGTGTTAGGATATATAGTAGCCCAGATCGTAGGTGCGATTTTTGGTGCTTTAATACTTTATGCGATAGTTACAAATCTCGCAAATAGCACACTAATAATAAATGCTGGTTTTGCAACTAATGCTCTTAATGGTGGAGTGTCTGTAATGGCAGCAGCACTTGTAGAAATATTTATGACAATGACTCTCTGTCTTGTCGTACTTGCTACTACACGAAGCTCATGGTCAGGGGCTTCTACTCCGGTCGCTGTAGGTCTCGCTTTATTCGCTGCGCATATAGTAGCTATACCTTTGACTGGCGCATCAATAAATCCAGCTAGAAGTATTGGTCCAGCTTTAGTTTCAGGTCAACATCTAGACTCACTCGGGCTGTTCATCCTAGCTCCTCTTGTAGGAGCAGTACTTGCTTACTTTGTGCATGTTTTTGTATTTGGTAGAGAGTATCATCACCACGAGATTCAAAACTAGTTTTTAAGTTAATTCTTAAACCTTAAAATCTCCCCAAGAGGGGGATTTTTTGGTTTTTCCTTGCAAATTTTCTTAGCATATGATATATTATTTGCAATATTGACGAGATGCTTATCTTCTATCCCTTCAGGTTGAGTTTTGTGGGTGACTCAAGTCAATAATAATTTCGAAATTATTATTAATTTAAATATCTAAAATGCAAATAGAAAAACGATTTTGCAGGTCTTCTCTTGTCTCGCAAAAAATCGCTTCTTTTTGTATTCTCTATATTTTTTAGGTTTTATTTATTTTTCTTATGTCCAAAACAAAAAATACTAATGAGAGTCTATTGGTCTCAAGTCTACCACAAAAGACTTTCGCAAAATTTAAAGAGCCCTTCATCGACCTTCCCAATCTCGTCGAAAATCAAATATCTTCTTTCAAAAAGCTTCTCGAAGAAGATTTAGAAATAATCTTAAAAGAATTAAACCCAATAAAAGATTATACAGAGAAAAAATTTGAACTCGAATTCACTTCTTTCGAGCTTTCAGACCCAAAATATTCTGAAGAATATGCAAAAGAAAATAAGCTGACTTATGAAGCGCCACTTCGAGCGACTGTTCTTCTTCGTAACAAAATTTTAAATACCGAAAAAGAGCAAGAAATCTTTTTGGCATCATTTCCTTTAATGACCGTTCACGGAACATTTATTGTGAATGGAGTAGAAAGGGTAATAGTCCCACAACTAGCAAGAAGTGCCGGAGAGTTTTTTGATTTGGAGGAAATAAGCGGGAAAAAGTATTTTTCCGCTAAAATAGTGCCAAATAGGGGAGCTTGGATAGAAATGCTCACAGATGATGACAATAATATGTTCGTTAAGATAGACAAGAAGAGAAAGTTTTCTGTTGTATCTTTGCTTCGAGCGATAGGATATCATACTGACAAAGACATAGAAAAAGCTTTTCAAGGAAAAGAGTTAGGCAAGAGCTATATCATGAATCTTGTCTCAAAAGACCCTATAAAGACAGCTGACGAAGCCTATATTGATATTTATAAAAAATTAAGAGACGGAGATCTAGCTACGACAGAAAATGCGAAATCATATATTCTTTCATTATTCTCAAAAGAAAGATACGATCTTTCTCCTATCGGAAGACTAAGATTTAATAAGAGATTCAATCTTTCTCTCGACGCAAAAGAAATGAAGAGATTAATCCTCTCAAAAGAAGATCTAGTACTCATAATAAATCATCTTATCGAGCTCAATAATGACCCAGAAGCAGAAGCTGATGATATAGATCACTTGGCATCTAGAAGAGTACGTTTTGTTGGAGAGATGCTCGGAATGAAGATTAAGAAAGGAATGTTCCAGGTCAAGAGATATGTCCAAGAAAAAATGACAGTGGTAGATACTGATACTACACTACCTATAAGTATCGTAAACCAAAGACCTCTTCAAGCAAGAATAAAAGAATTTTTTACAGTTAATCAGCTTTCTCATCTAATGAATCAAGAAAATCTTTTGGCAGAAATTGAAAGTCTCAGGACACTTTCAGCTCTAGGTCCAGGAGGTCTTTCAAAAGAAAGAGCGGGATTTGAAGTTCGTGATGTGCATACTTCTCATTACGGTAGAGTTTGTCCTATTCAGACACCTGATGGAGCAAATGTGGGTCTTATTTTAAGACTTGCTACATATGCAAAGATAAATGAATTTGGAATTATAGAAACTCCATACGTAAAAGTAAAAAACGGAAAGATTACAAAGGAGATAGAATATTTGAATGCTCTTCAAGAAGAAGCTACTGTCATAGCTCATGCTGCGATAAATTATGATAAAGAAGGAAATATTCTTGATGAATTCGTACAAGCTAGAAAGGCTGGGTCACCAGCTGTTGTAGCAAAAAAAGAAGTAGAATACATCGATGTTGCTACAAATCAAGCATATTCTATTGCTACGAACATGATCCCATTCTTGGAGCATGACGAAGCAGTACGTGCATCTCTTGGAAGTAACATGCAACGTCAGGCCGTTCCTCTTATTTTGAGTGAAGCCCCTTATGTCGCTACAGGTATGGAGAAGGAAGCTGCGCAACATATTGGTAGAATAGTCCTCGCAGAAGATGCAGGAGAAGTAAAATATGTAGACTCAAATAAAATAATAATAATCGAAAAAGGAAAGGATAAAGAATATCCATTGGTGAATTTTTCTCGTACAAATAATTTCACAGTCTTTTATCATAGACCAATAGTAAATATTGGAGACAAAGTGAAGAAAGGGCAAGTTATCGCAGATTCATCCTCTACAAGAGGAGGGCAAATTGCTCTTGGACACAATATCCGCGTAGCATTCTTGAGTTGGAATGGTGCCAACTATGAAGACGCTATTATTATTTCAGAAAGACTGGTAAGGCAAAAGAAGTTTTCTTCTATTCATGTTGAAGAATTTATATGTAATGTCCGTGATACAAAGCTAGGAGCAGAAGTGACTACTCATGACATACCAAATGTAGGAGAAGCAAAATTAAAAAATCTAGACGAAGACGGAATAGTTCGAATAGGAGCTGACGTAAGAGCAGGAGATATTCTAGTTGGAAAGATTACTCCAAAAGGAGAAACAGAGCTAACTCCAGAAGAAAGGCTTCTCAGGAGTATTTTTGGTGAAAAGATAAGAGATGTAAAAGATACTTCACTCAGATTAGACAACGGAAAAAGAGGAAGAGTGATCAGTATAAAAGTCTTTTCAAGAGAAAGAGGGGATCAACTCGAAAGCGGAGTCATAAAAAGAATCCATATTGAAGTAGCACAGCTGCGTGATATATCGGTCGGAGACAAATTAGCTGGAAGACACGGAAACAAAGGTGTCATCTCAAGAATATTACCTATTGAAGAAATGCCATTTACAAAAGATGGTGAGCCTATCGATATTATTTTGAGCCCTCTTGGTATTCCAAGTCGTATGAACATTGGTCAAATATTAGAAATGCATTTAGGATTAGCAGCGCAAACACTTGGCTATCAAGCCATAGTGCCAGTATTTAATGGAGCGGGAGATGCAGAAATCAAAGAAGAGTTAGTGAAAGCAGGTTTTGATGAATCTGGCACAGTAGAGCTATTTGATGGAAGAACAGGAGATCTATTTGGTGAAAAAGTAGCTATAGGAATAATGTATATGCTAAAGCTTCATCACATGGTGGAAGACAAAATTCATGCTAGAAGTATTGGTCCATACTCTCTCATTACTCAGCAACCACTAGGAGGTAAATCACAAAATGGAGGCCAAAGATTTGGAGAAATGGAGGTCTGGGCACTCGAAGGTTATGGAGCCGCTCATACTTTGCGTGAAATATTGACTATTAAGTCTGATGATATTGTCGGAAGATCAAATGCTTTTAATAGTATTATCAAAAATGAGACCATAGAAGAGCCGAATACTCCCGCATCATTTAATGTACTTTTAAATACTTTGCGAGGACTTGGTCTAGATGTAATTCCTCTTGTATCTGAAGAAAAAAAGAAATCTAGTAGAAAAGAAAGATTATTAGGTGAGGAAAAGGTAATAGAAATCAACGATTAGAAATTAGTAATAAAAAATAATTTAAAAATAAAATTATGAAAACAATAGATACAACAAATTTTGAAGCTTTGCAATTAAAGATAGCCTCACCAGAATCAATCCGCTCTTGGAGTTTTGGAGAAGTCACAAAGCCAGAGACTATTAATTATCGTACCGGAAGAAGTGAGAGATCAGGACTTTTTGATGAGAAAATTTTTGGTCCAGAAAAAGATTATGAATGTTATTGTGGAAAATATAGAAGGATCAGATACAAAGACATTGTCTGTGAAAAATGTGGAGTACAAGTCACAAAAGCTATAGTGAGAAGAGAGAGAATGGGTCATATAGAGCTTGCTACGCCAGTCTCACATATTTGGTTTTTAAGAAATGTGCCTTCTAGAATAGCTCTTATTCTAGGTGAGCCTGCAGGAGAAGTAGAAAAGGTAGTATATTTTGCTAACTATATCATCACTAAAGTTAATCAAAGAGAAAAAGAAGAAATTTTGAAAAATCTTGAGAGTGAATTTAAAGCAAAAATAAAAGCAGCTACGGATGAAAAAACAAAAGAAAAATTAAAAGAGTTAATGCTTTCTACAAAAAAAGAAATAGAAGAGATTAGAGAAAGAAAAATATTAGACGAGATTACGTATCATAGATTTTCTATGAGATACAGTATTGCTTTTGAGGCGGAGATTGGTCCAGAAGCTATATACAATATCTTTAAACAAATGAATCTAGATGATCTAGAAAAAGAAATCGAAAAAAGATTAGAAAAAATTTCTGCATTAGAAAAAGAAAAACAAGAAAAAAGATTGTCTCTAGTCAGAGCATTTAAAAACGCTGGTATAAGACCAGAGTGGATGTTCCTGACTGCTCTTCCAGTTATACCTCCAGGAATTCGTCCTATGGTAGCTCTTGAAGGAGGTAGATATGCTACAAGTGATGTGAATGACCTATATAGAAGGGTGATAAATAGAAATAATAGACTTTTAAAATTAAAAGAGATCAGTGCGCCTGATGTCATCTTGAGAAATGAAAAAAGAATTCTTCAAGAAGCCGTCGATGCTCTTATAGACAACTCTATGAGACGTGGACAAGAAGCTACTACGATAATAGGTCAAAAAAGACAATTAAAATCACTTGCTGATGGAATAAAATCCAAATCAGGATTGTTTAGACAAAATCTTTTAGGAAAGCGTGTCGACTATTCTGGACGTTCTGTGATCGTGATTGGACCAGATCTAGCTATAGATGAATGTGGTCTTCCAAAACATATGGTTCTTGAGCTATTCAAGCCGTTTGTAATCTCAAAACTTTTAGAGAGAGAGTTCACATTTAATATAAGAGGAGCAAATAAATTAATTGAAGACGGCATTCCAGAAGTTTGGGAAATCTTGGAAGAAGTAATTGAAGGTAAATATGTCTTACTCAACCGTGCGCCTACTCTTCATAGACTCGGTATCCAAGCCTTCAAGCCTAAAATGATAGAAGGAAATGCTATTCAGCTTCATCCTTTAGTTTGTATTGGCTTTAACGCTGACTTTGACGGAGACCAGATGGCCGTTCATCTTCCTTTATCAGAAAATGCACAAAAAGAAGCAAGAGAGCTTATGGCTGCAGACAAAAATCTTTTGAGACCTGGTACAGGAGATTCAATAGTAAATCCTCGCATGGACATGCTACTTGGATGTTTCTGGCTTACCACTGAAATTCCTGGAGCAAAGGGTGAAGGAAAATATTTTCCATCTCCAAATGAAGCTATTACTGCACATGAATTTGGTATTGTTGATATTAGAGCAAAAGTTTTAGTTGTTCCTAGTCCAAAAGAAAAATACAAAAGATTTGAAGGAAAAAGATTTGAGACTACAGTAGGAAGATTGAGATTTAATTCTATTTTACCAGAAGACTTTGAGTATATTAATGAGCAAGTAGGAGGAAACAACATGAACAAGATTATCGATAAGATAATTATGCAATATGGATTCGAATCAGCTCCAAAAATCATTGATAAAATAAAATCATTCGGATTCAAATATGCGACAGTATCCGGTACTACATGGGGAATAGATGCAGTCAAAGTCCCAGAAGAAAAGAAAGAAATAATAGAAAAAGGAAAGAAGGAAGATAAAAAGATAGAAGAATATTATGAATCAGGTCTTTTGTCTGACGAAGAAAGATATCAGAAAGTTATAGAAAATTGGACTAGTATAAGAAAAGAGATAGAAGGTATAATGTCTACAAAGGCTATAGAAAAATTCGGCTCCGTTTACAATCTTGTCACTTCTGGAGCCAGAGGATCTGTAAAGCAGCTTATTCAGCTAGCAGGTATGAGAGGAATAATTGTAAATTCTGCCGGAAGAAATATAGATTTTCCTATTATCTCTTCAAACAAAGAAGGTCTTTCTCCTATAGAGTATTTCATTACTACTTATGGAGCTAGAAAGGGTGCTTCTGATACCGCTCTAAAGACCGCAGAAGCCGGATACCTTACTCGAAGGCTCGTAGATGTATCACAAGATGTGATAATCTCAGAAGAAAATTGTGGAACAAAAAATTGTAAATTAATAAAAACAGAAAATGTGCTAGGTATTGAGATACCTCTATCAAAGAGTATAAAAGGAAGAGTTTTGGCACAAGATTTTATGAATGCAGAAGGAAAAGTTATTTTCAAAAAAGGACATTTAGTAAAGAAAGAAGATGTCAAAGCCGTAGAAGAGTCTGGTGTCGAAGAGGCACATGTTTATTCTCCTCTTTCTTGCGAGTCTATTCATGGAGTATGTCAAAGATGCTATGGTCTTGACCTAGCTAGAAATGAATTAGTAAAAGTAGGTGAGGCTGTTGGTATAGTTGCTGCTCAAGCCATCGGAGAGCCTGGTACACAGCTCACAGTGTCTTCTGTAAAAGGAGGATATTCAAAAGGAGGATCAGCTTCCGGGCTCGATATTACTACCGGTCTTCCTCGTGTTGCCGAAATATTTGAAAGGCGAGCACCAAAAAACCCTGGTATCATATCTTTATCCAATGGTGAAGTAGTAGAAATAAAAAGAGATGGTAAAGAAAAGAAATTGGTTGTAATGAGTGATGATGATGGATCATATGCACAAGCAAAGAAAAAAGGAATGAGAATAGAGTACGAAATGGCTTATGCAAGAAGGGCTGCAGTAAAAGTTGGAGACAAAGTAAAGAAAGGACAACCTTTGACAGATGGATCCTTAAATATCGAAAGTCTGTATGAATTAGCAGGTAGAGAAGCTTCAGAAGAGTATATAGTAAATGAGCTCAATAAAGTCTATGAACTTCAAGGAGCATCTATCTCAAGAAAACATATGGAGCTTATTATAAAGCAGATGCTTTCTCGTATGAAGATAAAAGAAGTCGGTGATACTACATTTACTCAAGGTGAATTGGTAGAAATTTGTGACTTTAGAATTGAAAACGAGAGAGTAAGGGTAGCTGGTGGACAGCCTGCGAAAGGGGCAAACCTTATTCTCGGTATTTCAGAAGTTGCTCTCACCACAAATTCATGGTTATCTTCTGCGTCCTTCCAACATACTACTAAAGTCCTCATCAATGCTTCTACAAGGGGACAGGTAGACAAATTGCAAGGGCTAAAGGAAAATGTGATCATCGGAAAGCTTATCCCAGCTGGAACAGGAATAGAGAATGGAGAAGAAAAAGTTTAATAGAAAAGTCAATAAAATAAAAAACCAATTTTTTTGATCGGTTTTTTATTTTTTGTCAAGTATTTTTGATTTTTCATTATTTTCTTTAAATTTGATAGAATAGAGTTAAGTAT
>JBDKGJ010000053.1:0-5920 GCA_039798205.1 Candidatus Parcubacteria bacterium
GATGTGACCGGTAACAGCGGAAATACTACTACAAAAGACTTCATTTATGCTGCTCTACATAAAAATATTGTTGCTGAAGAGGGCGATACTCTCGTCCTGGCTAGAAAAACGAGTATCAATAGCGACTCCGGGGTACCTCTCACAATTCTTAATCTTGAGAGCGGATGGACTAGCTTTTCTCTCTGGCTAAGGATTATTATAAATGGATTTATAAAGATCTTTGATAAATATGAGTATAAATATCTTGTCCTAGAGATTGGGGCTGATGGGCCAGGAGATATACAAAAAATCTGTAAATATATAAAGCCAGATATCGCCGTACTAACTGCTTTTGCAGAAGTACCTGTTCATATAGAATTTTTTGATAATGATAGAGAAAAACTGATAAGAGAAAAAAGATATTTGATAGAAAATATCAAAAAAGGAGGGACTTTTATTTATAATCTTGATGACAAAGACTGTGTAAAGATAGCGGAAGAGATGCAAGAGAAATTCTTACTAGAAGGCAAAGATATTTCTCTAAGATCCTTTTCTTTACATAAAGACACAGCCGACATATTAGCAAAAGATATAAAAGTATCTGTAAATAAAAATGATATTTTTGCTTCACCGACCGGTATGGAAGCAAAAATAATCTCAAAAAATAAAACTTTTGGCTTGGATATGCAAGGAGTACTCGGAGAAGCGGCTGTATATTCTTTATTACCAGCACTCCTTATTGCAGAAGAGCTCGGAGTAGATATAGAAAAAGCTAAAAGTGATATTGAGAATTCCAAAAGGACAAACGGAAGAATGCGTATATTAAAAGGAGTACACAATTCTACAATTGTGGATGATACCTATAATGCTAGCCCAAAGGCTATGCAGCATGGCATAACTATGATGAAGAATATTAGCTCTAAAGGCAAAAAGATTTTTGTTTTGGGAGACATGCTTGAGCTCGGTGAATATACAAAAGTAGAGCACGAGAAGATAGGCGTCCTAGTAAAAGACTCTTGTGATATTCTTGTCACTAGCGGTATAAGGGCAAAGATCATAGCAGAATCAGCGATAAAGTCTGGAATGAATGGAGAAAATGTCTTTGTCACAAGTAGTAGTATAGAAGCGGGAAGAGAAGTACTCAGGATTTTGGAAGGCGAGGTAGAAGCCGGCTTTAAAGAAGGAAAAAATGAAAACGAAATAGGAGGAGACCTCATCTTTGTGAAAGGCTCTCAAGGCTCTAGAATGGAGAGAGTGGTAAAGATGATATTAGCTGAGAGTCATGATTCTAATATAGATCTAGTTAGACAGGATAAAATGTGGAAGATGAGGTAAATTTTTAGCTTTTTTCTTAATATATTTTGATATAATGTAATATATTAGCCAAAAACTAAAAATATATGAATAATTTAGAGAAAAGAGACAAGCCTGAATCTAAAAATCCAAAACCAGAAAAACCTATAGACCGAAAAGATTTTTTAAAAAAGTTGAGTATATTAGCAGCCGGAGCTGCTGTATTAGGATTGGGAGCAAATATGTTTTCTTCAAAAAAACACAAAGATGGTCCTGAAGAAGAGCCAGAAACAATCCCAGAAAAAGAAAGTAGTGATGGTATTGAAAGAGAAAAGATCAAGTCAGGGGAATACAGAAAAATAAAAGCCGAGCTAGAATTTGAATATAAAGAAATTTATCCTGATCTAAAAATAGAAAGATTAGAAATGCTTGGAGATGTCGGGAAATATGGTGCTGATACAGTAGAAGGGAAACTTCTAAGGACTCTGCGCTTTCAAAATGTTACCAGGGCAGTTGAGAAAAAATATAATCTACCTAAAAATATAATTCTGGCTATGATTATGGAAGAATCTACCGGTGCGGATTTGGTCCCAAATGCGCGGGACGATGGCGGATTTGGCCTTTGTCATATGCAGGGTATAACAGCAAAAGAATTTGGACTAAAGACTTTTGAAGATTGTAATGAGAAGATATGTGATAAAGGGCACGCAAAAAGATTGCGGCAAGAGATAGAAGAGAATCATTATGATAGGAAAAAGCTAATAAATAAAGACGATAGATTGCACCCAATACTAAACCTAGATGCTGTCGGTAGAATGTTGGCCTGCTATATGTCTGGACCAAAAATAAAAAGAGAAGGATATCGTAATATTGGTCCTCTCAGGACAGCAGTAGCCAGATATTCTGGAACAACAAATTTTCCAAACTACTGGCCAGATATCATAAAGAATATGAAATCGCTTAAAGACGAAAAAGTGATAGAGAAAGTCAGAAGGGCTTTTAATGATAAAAATCAAAATTTGGTTATCAATGATGAGCCGGCAGATTTTGATATTTATATAAAAGAATCCCTAAAGCAGAATTTTAATTATGGTCTTGAGTCTTACAAAAGAGGTACACATTACTTACCAAAGAACTCAGAAGAGGTATTAAATACATATAAATCCTATCTAGATTAAGAAAAATATCTCTATTTGTGACCCTACAGAGAGTCGAACTCTGCTTTTATCCTTGAGAAGGATACGTCCTAACCGATAGACGATAGGGCCAGTGTTTTTTATCAGGATTCTTAACTAGCTAATTTTATCATATTTTTAGTAGCTTAGCAAAAAGTCTTATAAAACAAGGCTTTTTCAAGTATTGTATTTGACAAGTTAAGGCTTTTCTTGTGTAGTCCTTGACTTTTTGTTCCAGATTTGCTATGATGTTTACATGTGAGCTATAAGGCTCATTTTTATTTTCTACTGAATTTTGGATAGTTGGCGGAGCTTAACCGCAGTATTATGATAAAAAAACTAAAAAATACTCTTCTAGTCATGGCATTTATTCCGATGCTCGCCATGCCTACATTTGAGTTAAATACAGTTTCTAGCGAGACAGACGGCCTTAATAATGCCCCTGTCTCTATAGAAAAGGAAAAAGACATTGATGAAGCTAGAAAAGAAAAGGCTGCAAAGATAGACGCTTATTATGCAAAACATAATCTCCCTTTAGAGGGCTATGGTATGCAGTTTGTAAAAACAGCAGAAAAGTACGGACTCCCTTACAACTTTCTTCCAGCTATTGCCATGAGAGAGACTACTGGTGGAAAGTTCGCTTGCTATAAAAATCCTTTTGGATGGGGGTCTTGTAAGATTAAATTCTCTGATTTCAACGAGGCTATCGAAGTTGTAGGGAAAAACCTCGGAGGAGCTAATCCAAAGACAGCTAGATATTATGGATTCTCCGACATAGAGAAAAAACTTTATTACTATAATGGTACCGTGATAGATGGATATGAAGATCAGGTTATGGCTATTATGAATAAGATTCATAAGACCGATGTGAATAAAGAAGTGATGCTTGCTGAAAAATAAAAATAAAACCCGCTATATGGCGGGTTTTATTTTTTAGAGAGATTATTCTGTTTTTTTATCTAGTTTGTTTAATGGAGATTTTACGAAGAGTAAATATATTACAAGGAGTATAGCCCCAAAATTTATAAGTTCTGAAACAAGATTGCCGTAAGTGAAAGTGATATTGGTAGAAGGTATTGTATAGGCATAGCTTGCGAGACCTTGTCCTCCGCCAATTATAGCTCCGATTATTGGATTTATCAGATCTTTAATTATCGCATTTACAAATTGTGTGACAGCACCACCCACTATAATACCGACAGCTAGCCCTATAACTCCTTTTTCTCGTACGAAATGTACAAATTCTTTTATCATAATTTTTCTTTTTAATTTTATAATTTTAAGATTATAGCATTTCTAATATATTTTTATCAAATTTTTATAAAAGTAAATAATGTGTTAAAATGCTAAATAATAGTTTTAAAAACTATGGAGACGTGGCTGAGCTGGTCGAAGGCACCTCACTGCTAACGAGGCAGGGGAGAAATCCCCTCATGAGTTCGAATCTCATCGTCTCCGCCAAATGAACGAATTATATAATACAATTCATGAGTTAGAAAATTCACTTCTTAAACCAGAAGTAAGAAGCTCTTTTGAGCAGTTAAATAATCTACTCGCTGATGATTTCAGAGAGTTTGGAAGTTCTGGCTTAGTGTATTCTAAGAAAGATATTCTTGAGAGACTTCCTTTAAATACTGATAAGGTTGTATATGTTGTGAGTGATTTTGAAATCAAAAATTTATCAAATGAAGTTGTGATGGTAAACTTTAAAACAGAAAGAGTTATTAATGATAAAGAAAAAGTGATATCTCTAAGAACATCTCTTTGGAGAAAAGAAAATGATGTATGGAGAATATTTTTCCATCAAGGAACTCCAATTAAGTAAAAATCTTTAGCGACTCTCATGCTTTTGCGTAGTCTCTAAAATTTTCCCGAATAACCCTTTTATAGTCTCACCACTCTGGTACTTAATCTACATTCTCTGTCAATTTTCACTTAACTTATTTCTTTTAAAATCTAGTGAATTGCGGTATACTTTGATATATGAAAAAGAACTTTTTTGCTTATACTATTTTAGTGTTAGTCATTATTGGTTTAGTTTGCTATATTTTATTTTATAAAAAAGATAAAAATGATCCTCTTTATCCGTACACGAATGCTACATCTACCTCTATTGGTACTACTACTCGCGGACAGACCGACAATCCTCCACAAATAGGCCAAGTCAAAGATCCTAAAACGGGTGATAGAGTGCCAAGTCGCTACGCTTGTGTCGGAGAATATTGTGACGGCAGTATGTCAGGAGACGATTATTTAGAAAAGTACACGATCCTTAAAATCCCTTTAATCAAAGAAGGTGGAAATATAGGATGTAATGTAGGAGTATTCTTTGCTCCTCATGCTGTACCAAAGACCAAAGCCGTGCTTGATGCTACTTTTAGACTTCTTTTTGATATAAAGCAATTGCCTGAAATCAAGGAAGATGGATTTAGAAATACAGTGGCAGCTTTTTCTAAAACTTTCTTTGACCATGTGACTCTTGATGAATCAGGACTCGCTAAGATATATTTGGTAGGATCGATAATGAGCCCAGGGACTTGTGCTGATCCAGAGTTTGCAGCTCAAATAGAAGGTGCAGCATTTCAGTACGAGACGGTAAAAAGTATACAAGTCTATCTAAATGGTAAATTATTTGACTGGTGTACTCTCGATGTCTCTGGTGGAGAAGGTCTTTGTAAAAACGGCCCTCTTTATTGGATTATTTCTAAATAGGTTTATTAAGCCACTCTTTTCTTTCTCTTTCTGGCAATTTTTCTATTGCGTATCTTAGTAATGTTCTTTTGTTTTTTATGAGATTAAAATTTTGACTTAGAAATTCTTTTAATCTTTTTTCACTGATTCTTTTTCCATATTCTCTTAGCATCCAGCCACTAGCTTTTTGCAGTAAGTCGTGAGAATTGAGATTGTCTTTTTCTGTAAGATTTTTCTTTACTACTTCTAACACTACTTCGCTAGCAAATTCATCTTTTTTTGATTTGACTATTAAAAAAAGTGTAGAGACTATACCTATTCTCTTTTCCCAAAGTTTTTCTTTTTGGTTTTTAGTGAATTTGTTTTTGTCTGATACAAGAGAATTCAAAAATTTTACTCCAGAGCAGCTCTTAGTTTTCAAAGAATATTTTTCCTTTATATATGCTCCCACTATTCTAGGAGCAGAAGTATCTACTAGATCCCAATTATTTATATATTTGATATTTTTAAAATAGAGGTTGAATATTATTTCTCTTTCTTTTAGATTCTTAGCTTTTTCAAATTTATCTACCAAGAGAAGTAATGCCAGAAGTCTCTCTTCGTGGATCGCTGAATTTAATAATTTTTCAGTATCAGAAAGAGAAATCTCATTAAAAACTCTTACTAATGTTCGAGTCTGGGGTACTGTGAGACCAATAAATTTGTCTCCCTCTCCATATTCTCCCTTTCCTGTTTTAAAAAACCATTTATTAGATTCGGCTCTTTCTAGAGTAGCTATTTTT
>JBDKGJ010000054.1:0-4976 GCA_039798205.1 Candidatus Parcubacteria bacterium
GTCTAAATGAGCTTGAAAATCTTTCTCAAAATATTTCTAAAAAAGTCAGGATTCACTTAAAAATAGACACAGGTATGGGGCGTCAGGGGATTTTAGTGGATGAGGTATATCAAGCTATAAAAATTATAAAAGAAAATAGATATTTGTCTCTGGAAGGAGTTTCTTCTCATTTTGCTGATGCTGATAATCAAGACAAGACTTTTTCTTTTCTTCAGCTAGAAAATTGGAAAAGGTGTGTCACTATTTTTAAAAAAGAATTTGAAGATATAAAACATTTTCACATAAGCGCTTCTTCTGGCGTAGATATAAATCAAAAAGAATTTGGAAATATAGTGAGATTAGGAATTGGGCTTTATGGCATAAATATTAGCGGTGATACGTCATTAAATCTAAAGCTTGTTATGAGAGTGGAATCTATTACAACCTCTATAAAAGAGCTAAATGAGGGAGAAAGTATCGGGTACGGCCGAACTCATATTTTGGACAAAAGAAAGAAAATCGCCACAGTGCCATTTGGATATTTTGAAGGCATTGATAGGAGACTTTCAAATCTTGGTAGCGTGAAAATAGGGGAGACCCTTTGTCCTATTTTAGGCAGAGTGAGTATGAATATGATATCTATAGACGTGTCTTCTGTCCAAGATATCAAGCTAGAAGACAAAGTGATAATACTAAGTGAAAATACTGCAGATGAGAATTCTGTAAAAGCTATAGCGGAAAAAGAAAATACCATACCTTATGATATATTAGTTCATATAGCTCCTTCTTTAAAAAGAAGAGTAATATCAGATTTTAATTAATATTTTATGGAAAACAAAAAGAATCAAAAAGAATATTCCACCTTTTATATAGTCGGCACTCCTATTGGCAATCTAGAAGATATGACCTTTAGAGCAATAGATACTTTAAAGAAAGTAGACTTGATTTTGTGTGAGGATGTATCAAATGCTCAAAAACTTTTAAAACATTTTGATATTCATACAAAATGTACAAATTATTTTGCCAATTCTAGATTAAATAAGATAGATGAAATTATTGGAAAACTAAAAGACGGCAAAAATTTAGCCATGATTTCTGATGCTGGGATGCCTACCATCTCTGATCCTGGGAGTCTTTTAATAAAAAAAATATATGAAGCTAAAGAAGAGGATCCTAGTATAGAGATAAAAGTTGTACCAGGTCCGACAGCTATCACTAGTGCAATTGCTCTGTCTGGACTGACTGGGGGAGAATTTGTTTTTTATGGATTTCTTCCTCATAAGAAAGGTAGAGAAACTATATTTAAAGAAATAATGAATAGCGACAAGATCTCAGTATTCTATGAATCTGTACACCGTATAGAAAAGTGTATGGCAAGTCTAGAAAAGATATTAGATGAAAATAGGATCGTAGCCGTAGCAAGAGAGATTACTAAGATTCATGAGGAAGTCGTTCGTGGTAGCGTCCAGCAAATTATGGGTTATTTTGTAAAAAATAAAGATAAAGTCAGGGGAGAGTTTGTGGTGGTAGTTGAAGAAAGACATTAAAATATAAAGATTGGCAATATTTTTTTTTTTAATTAATTTCTGCTATAATTTTAAATTATATGTATATGTCAAAGAAATTTTTTCAAAGATTACTCGCGTTTGTTTTTATTTTAGTAGTAATATTTATAGATATCCCGAGTGTTTTCAAGGACATGCTGACGATACTTTTAGCAGTCTTCCTTTTCCTCTCAACCTTTGATATCTTTAAAAAGAAAAAAAAGATAAAAGAAGGAGCGCTAGACTAGTTTAATATTAATAATTATACTTTGTTATAGTTTTTGCAATTCAAATGTGTTTTTGCTATAATAACAAAGTTATTTTTTGACAAAATATTCCGTGGTAGCTCAGCGGCAAAAAGAATATAGACAGTTGGCTGTCAGCCAATAATCTCAATCTTTCTAAAAATGAGCTATTTAAAAACAAAATATTCCGTGGTAGCTCAGCGGTAGAGCAGTTGGCTGTTAACCAATTGGTCGTAGGTTCGATCCCTACCCACGGAGCATGGTAGAAAAAATAGGCGAAAACTCGTCTGTTTTTTCTTTTAAGCTTTTGTTTACAAGGAAATTTTTAGGTTCGAACTCTGGAAATTCTACCTTAATACGTTTTATACCCTCAACAAGTTTATTTATTGATTTTCTGCTGTAAACATTGAGTATTTCGTCATTCCAAACTAGGTTCGAACCAAGACTGGATAAGAAGCTTCTTTTGCCTTCCAAGGTCCCATTTTCTAGTACTTGCTTATCTGTTTCTATCAAATCTATTATTTCTATCATTTCAGAATACCAATCTTTCTTATCAGCATCTTCCTTTATGTCTTTATATTGAGTTGTAATGATTTCTAAATCAGACTTATATTCTTCATCTGTTATTTTCTCATCTCTTAACATCTCTCTCATTTTGTGCTTCTTCTGTTCAAATTCAATTTTTCTCTTTTGTTTATCTTCTGTCTTTAATATATTCTCAGAAACTTCTTTATCTTTAAGCTCGTGTATATACTTCTTGGACCAATCTAATAGACTGTTAGAGAAAGTTAGATGGTCTTCAATGTATTTTTTTAATTCTTTTGTAATCACAGATTCTTCTATAGATTTATATGGTAATTTATACTTTTTCTTTCGTACATTATAATAATAAGACTTTATTAAATACTTAGGATTTTCCATCTTGTCTATATCTATATTACATTCTGGGCAATTAGTTTTGTCTCTATATGCAAACTTATGTTTACAATCACAAATCAGTTGAAATTTTACATCTTGTCCTATAAAATCATTTTCATCTGAATTTATGAATCCAGAATATACACTAGTATGATGTTGAATTTTTGGAATATTCTTTCTAGATAGAAGTTGTAAAACTTTTTCTCTTTGTGATTCAGTGATAAGTCTTGGTAATCTACTATCCAGTTCATATCTCTCACCTCCATAAAAGAAGAATCCAGCAAATACAGGGTCCTTAAGTATTTCATAAATACGAGATATGGTTATTAATTGTCCACCAATCCTTTTTCTTTTAACTGTTTCTAATTGCAATTCTTCAATTGCATATTTATATAATTTACCAGCAGAATAGTTTCCTGTTAAAAATAATTCAAATAATTTTTTGATTTTCCAAATTCTTGTTTCATCTACCATCCAGTTTCTATTTCCTTTTTCTTCGGTCCTGTCATTTAGAAATCCTAATGTAGCCACTCCGTGGGGGACACCCATAGAAGCTTTTTTAGTTTGTCCTCTTTTTACATTTACAGATAAATCTTTAACAAACTGTTTACCCTGTCCAAATTCTACAGACATTAACAATACATTATCAGATGGATAATAAACTTTATCGTGAGTTATTATTGCTTTCAATATTCCAGAACTAATTAAATCAATAAGCATTCCACCTTCTGTCATATTTCTTGCAAGTCTATCCAGTTTCCAGCACACAATAGAATCAATCATTCCTTTCTTTATCATTTCTATCATTTTCATAAATTCTGGTCTCAGAAATTCTTTCTTTGCAGATTTGGATTCTATAAAGACCTCTACAAATTTTGATAGCTTATAGAAATCAGCTATTCTCTCAGCCTCATCTTTTTGAGAGCTAATCGAAAGCACTTGCTTATCCTCACTCTCTGAAGATTTTCTGTTGTAGTTGCAGGGTTTTAATGTTGTGAAATCTAATTGTTGATACATAAATTTTAATTAGTTTGGTGATAAAAAAGAGGCAATGACTACTGAACTTTGTTGCTACACTAGGAGCAGAGTCATTACCTCATCTTTAAACACAAAATATATTATCTTATGTTTTCCTAGTGTAGCATACCTATTATAACATTTTTCTTTAGTTTTAAACCCTCCGCTAAAGAGGTAAGTAAAAACAATCCAATTTCATTAAGTTCTTCATTATTAAGCTCAAATTCGGTCCCATATATCCGTTTTAGCTCCATTCTTAAATCTTGTATTGCTTTACTTGTTAATTCCATAAAATTCCTAGTTTTTCCTCTGTCTTCTGATAATTTCTGATAAACTTTGGACATTACTAGCACCAACATCATTTCTTTTTTCCCAATCTATTTTCTCAGACTGTCTTACATAATCTTTTTCTTTATTATTATTCTTAGACCAAGCTTTTAAAAGTTTTATCCAGTCTTTGATAGGTTCACCTTTTTCGGTCCAGCTATTACTCTTATAATGTAGGAAAAACCTATTAGGGTCTACATTTAGATTTTCGATAGAGATGTATTCTTGGATTTCTGATAGGGTTGGTATTCTAAATTCTCTAGAAGAATAATAATCCTTCTTTGTATTAGATGTATTATTAATATCTGTATTATTATCCTTAAACTTTTCTTGTATAGGTATCTTTAACTTTTCTTTCATAGGGTCTTTAATTAAAGTTATACGCCTTTCTAAAACTTGTTTACTTTCTTTTTTATAAATAAATTTTATTTTTATATGTTTATTAACTTTGAGATTTTTAATCCATGTTGAGACAGAGGTTTTAGATACTTCGTATAGATTTGAAAAGTGACTATTACTAGCCCAACAATAACCCTTTTCATTACAAAGAGCATTTATTTCTCCATAAAGTAATTTCGCGTTAGGATTTAGTTTTTTATCGTAACGTACTTTAGCTGGAATATTGATGTAGTAAGAGTTCTTATCTCCCATATAGTAAATTGCTAGTTTTTTGTTTTTGTCCCCCCTAGAAGCCATTTTTAGCTCTAAAACCTTCTTCCTCAGGGGTATTTGAGAGTTTGTATAGGTTTGATATCAGTTTAGATTTGTCTTGTTTTTCATAGTCATTTTTATCGACCAAATTGTTAAAGTTTTTCTGTAATGAGGCCAAAGAGAATCTTTTATCTTTAACAGCATTAGCAAAACACAGATAAGAACTATAATTTGGACTTAATAGTTGAACACGATTGAAGTTAGCATTGATAGACTTCATATTAATATTTAATAG
>JBDKGJ010000055.1:0-18064 GCA_039798205.1 Candidatus Parcubacteria bacterium
CTTTAAACAATTTCCTTTTTTATATTCTAAAAGAGAAGAGTAGATTTAACAAGATAAAGCTGGACAGTAAACAAAGAATGTCTAGGATTCTTCTTCGAGCCAAAAACGGAGAAACTAGTGAAAAGGATTTGGTTTATGAGAAGTTAAATCCATCTGACATTCACTGCTTTATTGAAGGTGAAAAAGTAATAGAAAAAGAAGTTTTTTACAAATTAACTTTTTATAAGAAAAACAAGCAGAAGCTATTTGCTGTTTTTAATAAAAAGTTAGAACTTGTGGAAAATATTTCTTTTTGGAGCTATGTCGCTCCGAAGAATTAAAACAATGATCTGCCCAGCAGATCATTTTGCATTATCGCCTATTTATGTTATATTTCTACAAGTCTGCTTAATCCAAAAATAACTAATGTATATTCTCTAAAAAATTCTAGAATGTTTATTTATATTTTTGAGACAGACTTAATATAAAAATATGGACAAAATCACACAAACACCTGTGCCTCTTGATGCCTATACTATGATGGTATTAGACAAAATCACTCCGATGAAGGATGATGATATAGTCGAGGGTACAGTTCTAGCTATTACTAATATCGCAGTATATGTAGATCTGGGACCAGTAGGTACTGGTATCATCTACGGTATTGAATACATAAATGCTAGAGATCTAATCAAGAAAATAAATATCGGCGACCTTATCACCGCTAAGATAATAGAGAGAGAAGACAAAAATGGATACATTGATCTTTCTCTAAGAGAAGCAAAGCATGCCCTCATCTGGAGCGAAGCAGAATCTCTATTAAAAGAAAAGAGGGTTCTCTCTTTGGTAGTAAAAGAAGCAAACAAAGGAGGTCTTATTATGGACTGGAATGGATTAAATGGATTCCTTCCTTCATCACAATTAAAAGGAGAAAATTATCCTAAAGTGACAGACGGATCAAAAGATCAGATCCTCTCTGAGCTCAAAAAGCTCGTCGGAAAAAGAATACCAGTATCTATCATCGCTGCTATTCCAAAAGAAGGAAAACTCATCTTCAGTGAATCTACTGATCCAATAACTCAAGATGGAAAGACAGAAGGAAAATCTGATAAGAAATCTTTTGGAAAAGAAAAGAAGGATTCAAAGACTGCTACAAAGATTGTGATGAAATACAATATTGGAGATCAACTAGAGGGAGTCGTCACAGGAGTTGTAGATTTTGGTATTTTTGTAAAAATAGATAATGAGATAGAAGGATTAATCCACAAGAGTGAGATAGATTGGGGTCTAGTAGAAAATACAAAAGATTATGCGAAAATCGGAGATACTGTGAAAGTAGAAATAATAGAAATAAAAGACGACAAGATATCTCTTTCTATGAAGAAGCTAAAAGAAAATCCATGGATCTCTGCTACTAAGAAATATAAAAAAGGAGACACTATAGACGGAGTAGTCATCAGATTCAACAAGCATGGCGCTCTCGTGTCTATCGAGGAAGGAGTAGCGGGGCTTGTGCATATTTCAGATTTTGAAAATGAAGAAAAGATGAAGCTAGAGCTTTCTCTAGGTAAAGTCTATAAATTTGATATAACTTTGTTTGAAGGTAAAGAAGAAAAAATGACTTTGAAATTAAAGAAGTAATTTTAAACAAACAAAAACAAAAAGCACTTGACTCTGTCAGGTGTTTTTTGTTATAAAAGAAGTGGTATCTTATTGTTAATAAATAAAAAACACAACAATGATAAAAACAGGAAAGATTCCTCAGAATTGTGTCCGGATACATAATCTTTGGAATGCCTACGGATCAAACTATGTAGAAGAGACAATGACGAGTCACTCTTTAGATATAGAGAAGTCAGGTGATTTTTTAAAGCTGGAAGAAATTTTAGAACAACAAGGAAAAAAGAAGGACACTTCTTCTGAAAAGGCTAATCTTGTTATATTAAAGAGGAAAAAGAAAAAGAAAACTCATTTTTGTTTTTGATTTCATCTTGATCCTATGACGCTACTTTGTAGCGTTTTATTTTTGTTTAATTATTTCTTCAATAAATATTGATACTCTTTCTAAGATTTTCTCACTACTTAGAATCTCGATTTCTTCTTTGGTCATCTTTCCTAAGACATACTTTTGGACTACTTCTCCGTGTGGTGGAACTAGGTCATTCTTCCCGGTACCTTTTGGCGCAATACCTATTCTGATTCTATAAAAATCTTTTGTGCCGAGATTTTCTATTATATTTTTTAATCCATTGTGCCCTCCATCTCCCCTATCTTTTGCTTTTCGTATTTCTCCAATTTCTAGATCTTTATCATCATAAATCACAATAATATTTTCTTTTGGTATATTTTTATTTTTAAGATATTCTTTCAGATACTTCCCAGACTCATTCATAAAGCAGTCTGGCGTGAAAATCTCTATACGCCCTCCCTCTAAAAGATTTTTAATTCCTTTTTCCTTTTTCGCTAATGAAAAGACAAATCTCCCAGTATTGTGTCTGGTTTTTTCATATTTTTCTCCCGGATTTCCAAGTGGAAAGATTGTGTATTTCATATTAAATAGAGTCTGTGAGATTTGTCTCCTTTTAATTATAGCAAAATTTACAAAAATATTTGCGCCACCTGCTCTCTCTATGCTATAATCTCTCAATCAAATTATGAATAGTAGCTTTATAGAGATGTTAAAGAACTTTGTAAACGATTCTATTAGTAATCCGTATGGGTTGCTACTCTCTATCCTCATTTTACTATTCATGCTCTCACTTTTTGTGGCAATTTTCTCTAAAAAAGTAAAAAGGAATCTAATCTCTTGGAAAATACTAGAAAAAGACGAATCTCCAGGAAAGCTTTTACTCTTCATTGTCACAATACTTGTTGTAGTAAAGTGTGTCCAAGCTTTTATAGTTCAGCCATTTCTTGTGGATGGAGGATCCATGTTACCCAATTTAAAATCTGGAGAATTACTTCTCATAGACAAATTAAATTTTGACGTAAGCAATCTAGAAAGAGGAGATGTCATTGTATTTAGACATGTAAAAAATGACCAATATAATGGCAAATTTTTTATAAAAAGATTAATAGGTATCCCAGGAGATACGGTAGTAGTAGAAAATGGCTTTACTACTATATACAATAAAGAAAATCCAAAAGGAATGATTTTGAATGAAAATTTCATCAAATACACAGACTTGGTAAAAAATATAAATATCACTCTAGGAGAAAATGAGTATTTAGCCTTTGGCGACAATAGAGCCGAAAGCTACGACTCTCGTACTTGGGGGATAATTTATAAAAAAGATATTTCTGGAAAAGCTGTATTTAGATTATTCCCTTTTAGTAAGATAGGTAGTGATCCAGGGAAAGTAGAAATAAATTTTATAAAACTATAATAGCGACTGCAAGAAAAATCTATGACAAAAAAAGAAACACAAAAAAATATGATAAAAGAGCCTCTCAAATCTTTAAAAGGTATGAATGATATTATCGGAGAAAAATACTATCAATATCAAGGGATGTTCGAAAAGGCTCAAGAGATAGCAGTTTATTATGGATTTAAGCCTATAGAAACTCCAGCTCTAGAAAAAGAAGAAGTGTTTGTGAGAGGCGTCGGAGAAGGTACAGATCTAGTAGATAAAGAAATGTATAATTTCCGCACAAAAGGTGGTGACAGAGTCATACTTAGACCAGAATACACTTCAGCCGTCATGAGAAGCTATATAGAGAGCGGAATGATGAATCTCCCTCAGCCTGTCATGCTATACAGCTACGGACCATTATGGAGGCACGATAATCCTCAGAAAGGAAGGCTAAGAGAATTTAGACAATTTAATCTTGAAATACTCGGTACAGAAAAGTCTATGGCAGATGCCCTAATAATCAGAACTCTGATGACGATACTAAAAGAGTACGGATTTGAAAATCTAATAATAGATATTAATAGTATGGGAGACAAGGAAGATAGGAATACTTTCACGAAAGAATTAGTATCATATTACAAAAAGCATATTGGTAAAATGTGTAGAGACTGCCAGTCAAGAATCCAGAGTAATCCACTGCGACTTTTGGATTGTAAAAATGAAGAATGCCAAAAATATAAAGAACTAGCTCCAGCCTCACTCAATTATCTAAGTAATGACTCGAAGCAACACTTCAAAGAAGTGCTTCAATATCTAGAAGAGATGGGTATAGAATACAGAATAAACAATACTTTAGTACGCGGTCTTAATTATTATACTCACACAGTATTTGAGGTTATCAAGATAGAAAAGGAAGTAGACGAAGAAGGAAAAGAAGTAGAAAATGGAAAAGAAAGAGAGATCACTCTCACTGGTGGTGGAAGATACAATTATCTTGGACGCGAGCTCGGAAGTAAAAAGGATATTCCAGCTGTAGGTACAGCCCTAGGTATAGATAGGATACTCATGTTTAAAGAATGCAAAGATCTCACTCCAAGAATCTTGAAGAAGCCAAAAATATATTTCCTTCAGCTTGGATTTGAAGCTAAACTAAAATCTTTAAGCATAATGGAGATCTTGCGAGAAAATAAAATCCCAGTATATCAAAATCTTTCCAAAGATTCCCTTTCTGCCCAGCTAGCCAATGCTGACAAGATAGGTACTCCTTATTGTATTATTTTTGGGCAAAAAGAAGCGATGGATGGTACTGTCATAGTTCGTGATATGAAGACTCATTCTCAAGATACAGTAAAAATAGAAAAGCTATCTGAATATCTCAAAAAGTTGAAGTAAAAGTGTTTTTATGTTATTATTCATACATTAATTCATATGGCAAATACAAATATCAAAATCAACAAAAGAGAGAAAGACAATCCAATGGTCTTGCTTCACAAATTTCAAAAGAAAGTCCAAGAAAGTGGAATTCTTCCAAAAGTTAGAGGAAAGAGATACAACAACCGTGAAGAGTCCAAATCTAAAATCAAAAAAGGAAAGCTCAAAAAGCTAAAGAGTGCTATAAAATATGAGGATCTAAAAAGACAAGGAAAGCTTGTAAAAAGGACAAAGAGATAAAAATGTTTTTAGAAAAAGAAAATCTAATAGTAAATAAAAAAAGAGGGCTTTTTGAAAAGGCTCTCTTTTCTCACATAGAGAATATCAAAAACACCATCCTAGGAAAAAGCTTCATTCTCTCAGTAAACTTTATTGGTGGCAAAGAGGCTCTAGCACTTAACAAGAAATATAGACAAAAGGACTATATACCAAATATTTTATCCTTTCCCCTTTCAAAAAAACAGGGAGAAATATTCATATGTATTTCGGTAGCCAAGAAAGAAGCGAAGAAATTTTCTCTAAGCCAAGCAGATTTTCTTTCACTACTCTTGATACATGGCTCTCTACATCTAAAAGGAATGGAGCATGGAGAAAAGATGGAAGCTCTAGAAGAAAAATATCTCAAAAATTTATGCTAAAATAATAGCATGAACGCAAAAGACAAATCCCATATCATAGTAGGAATAGATATCGGTAGTAATACGACAAAAGTCTGCGCTGTTAGGCACTATACAGATTCAAATCAAAACCCAGAGATACTCGAGCTTCACGAGATTGAGACTCTAGGAGTCTACAAAGGAAATATAGTAGACGAAAAAGAATTAGCAGAGACGATACACAATTGTACAAACTTATTTAAAAAAGAGATCTTTACCAAGAAGAGTCATATAGTGCTTTCTTTAAATACTTCTGGTATCACTAGTAGTATAAACAACACTTCAATAATAAACTCAAGTATCGACAACGAAGTGACCCGTCTCGATCTAGAAAGATTAG
The DNA here is from genome assembly GCA_039798205.1 of Candidatus Parcubacteria bacterium. Classification (GTDB taxonomy): domain Bacteria; phylum Patescibacteriota; class Minisyncoccia; order Phycocordibacterales; family UBA5272; genus UBA5272. The sequence continues at coordinate 5,760 of JBDKGJ010000055.1, forward strand.
AAAAAGAGGCGGCTCTTTCTGTATCAAATATAAAAAATAAAAAAATAGTCCACACTATACCTATCAAATACAAAATAGACCATAGCGAGATCCAGGGTTCGCCACAAGGTATGTTTGGAAAAAGAATAGAAGGAAAATTTTTATTCGTATTTTCACCTAGTATATATGTAGAAAAGATGGAGCATCTATTCAAAGCGATAAATCTATATATAGAAGAAGTAATCGCTGGGCCTTTTGCAGAATGTATTCCACTTTTAAATAAAAAGCAGAGAGTAGCTGGTACAGCTCTTATTAATATCGGACATTCTACAACTAGTATTTTGGTATATGAAAATAATAGTCCTATATTGACTTCAATAGTCGGAGTAGGAAGTAATGACATAACCAATGATATAGCTCTCGGCCTTCAACTTTCTCTAGAAGATGCAGAAGGTATAAAAACAGGAAAAGCAGATATCTCTTTCTCAAAAAGAAGATTAGAGGAGATAGTAGAAGCAAGAATAGAATTTATCTGTGACAAAATAAATCTTGAATTAGACAAGATAAATCGTCGTGGACTTTTGCCGGGAGGTATAGTCTTAACAGGTGGTGGAGCCAAACTTTTAAAAATAGATTATTTATTTAAAAATTATTTGAAACTTCCTATCAGATTTGCAAATCAAGAGATGAGAGAATTTTCTGATGGACAATTAACAGATTCTTGCTATGCCAGAGTTTATGGTCTCACCTTTTTGGCTCCTGTAGTCTCTCCTGAGTATTCTATAAATAAATTTTTTAAAAATATATTTAAAAATATATTGAGCGGACTCAAAAAACTAGTGCCTTAAAAATATTTTTTATAAAATTACAACATGTAGTACAATTTTTAGCAATGCTTTGCTTTTTTTTTGAGCGTTTGATATACTTTTGGCACTTAATAAAGAATCGTAAAAACGACAAAATATGACTAAATCATTACCAGAAATTCAAAGTTTTGCTAGAATAAAAGTGATAGGTGTGGGAGGCTCTGGAAAAGGAGCTATCAATCACATGATAAGCTCAAATTTAAAAGGCATCGACTTTATAGCGATGAATACTGATACGCAAGATTTACACAATTGTCTTGCAAGTAAAAAGATTCATCTAGGCAAGAATCTTACTAAAGGTCTCGGTGCAGGAATGGATCCAGAAATAGGAAGAAGAAGCGCAGAGGAAACAAAAGAAGAAATACAAGATGTAGTGAAAGGTGCTGATATTATATTCATCGCCTGTGGTATGGGAGGAGGAACAGCAACAGGAGCGGCGCCAGTCATCGCAAAAGCTGCGAAAGAAGAAGGGATACTCACAGTAGCAATCGTCACAAAGCCATTTTTCTTTGAAGGACAAAAGAGGGCTGCTATAGCAGACGCTGGACTACTTGAGTTAGAAAAAGAGGTAGATGCTCTGATAGTTGTGCCAAACGATAGACTACTTTCTATTATTGATAGGAACATGTCCGTAAAAGATGCTTTCAAGATGGTAGATGAAGTTTTGAAGCAAGCGGTGGATGGTATAGCTGACATTATAAAGACTGCCGGAACGATAAATCTGGACTTTGCTGACATAAAGAGGGTCTTGAAGGATTCTGGTACTGCCCTTATAGGTATAGGCACTGCCAGTGGCGAAAATAGAGCCGTAGAGGCCGCAAAAGCAGCTATTTCTTCCCCTCTTCTAGATGTATCGATCCATGGCGCAAAAGGCCTCCTTTATGCCATTTATGGAAACGAAAATCTATCAATGTATGAAGTATCAGAGGCTGCAAAGATTATCACAGAATCTGTAGACAAAGATGCTACTATAATATTTGGAATAGTGAATACTGACACGTTAAAGAAAGATGAAATGAAGATAGTGGTGATAGCTACCAAATTTCCTTCAAATTTCAAAATGGTAAGCGGTAGAAATCTCGAGCCTATATATATGAATATAGAAGAAGAGAAACCCAAATTTATTAAAATAGATGAAAAGAAAAATAAATTTCCTTCAAATGAAAAAGATAGCAATAGCTTAAAAGAAATACTTTCTTCTGTCACTTCATCTCAGAAAGATAAGAGGACAAGCACTATATCAGAAGAAGAAGAAAAAATTAAAATCAAAAATGAGCTAAACAACGAAATGGATGAAGACAATCTTCTAGATCTCAAAAAGATGCGTACTGAAAAAGAAATAAAAGCTAGCGCAGAAAAAGATAAGAAAGATGTCTTCGCAGAAGAAGATGAAGATGATGACTGGAACATGCTCCCTCCATTTTTAAGAAAAAAGAAATAATCAAATTTTCTTCACATATTTAAAAATCCTCCTCAAAATCAGGAGGATTTTTATTTTTTAAAGAATACTGTATAATTACACTATATGGAAAATAATATTTTTGATCTAATAATCGTTGGTGGTGGCCCGGCTGGAGCAAGTGCGGCTATTTATGCTGCTAGAAAACGCCTAAAAAGTATTTTAATACTAAAAGAATGGGGAGGTCAGTCTGTAGTCAGTGATAATATAGAAAATTGGATAGGAACCCCAAAAATCTCTGGAGCAGAATTGGCTAAAAATCTAGAGGGGCACACCAAAGAATATGCTGGAGAATTTCTAGAAATAAAAATCGGAAGTCTGGTAATAAAGGGAGAAAAAGAAAATGAACTAATAAAAGTGTCTCTAGATAATGGAGAAAATATCTTAGGCAAGTCTCTACTCATAGCCACTGGATCAAATAGAAGAAAGCTGGATATAAAAGGTGCAAAAGAATTTGAACATAAGGGCCTAACTTATTGCGCGACTTGTGATGGGCCGATGTTCTCTGGAATGGATGTGGTCGTGATTGGCGGTGGTAATGCAGGATTTGAGTCAGCGGCTCAGCTACTCGCCTATTGCAATTCAGTGACTCTGATTTCTCGTAGCGAGCCAAGAGCTGATGCTATAACTATAAATAGATTAAAAGAAAATCCAAAGTTTAAATTAATTATAGGTGCTACTCCAAAAGAGGTCTTTGGAGATAAATTTGTAAATGGATTTTCTTATCTTGATAAAGAAAATAATGAAATAAAATTAGATGTCTCTGGAATATTTGTTGAGATTGGGCAAGTACCAGCAACTGACTGGGCGCGAAATCTGGTAGAGCTTGATGAGATTGGAAAGATAAAAATAGATCCTTGGACTGGCAAAGCTTCGAAAGAAAATCTCGTCTGGGCTGCAGGAGATTGTACAAATATACTTTATCATCAAAACAATATTGCCAGTGGTGAAGCTGTCAAAGCTCTAGAAGATATTTACAAAACTCTAAAGACAAAATAGTTTTATGGACAAAATAAAATTACCAAATGTCACTTTACTTGGTATAGATTGTGTAGGTATAGAAAGACTAATTCAAGCTATGGATATTAGTCAGGAAGGTATAGATTTTGGTTCAGTAAAACTTTTAACTTCTCTAAATACTGATGATGCGAGAAAAGTAGAGATACCGCATATAGCTTCTGTAGAAGAATACTCTCGTTTTTGTATCGAAGATTTATATAAATATGTAGATACAGATTATGTACTTATTATTCAATATGACGGTTTTGTGCTAAATCCTGAAAGCTGGACAAATGAATTTTTAAAATATGATTATATAGGAGCTCCTTGGCTTGTTGCTGATTGGTCTATTACAAATTATAATTTTCCAGAAAATCTTTTAGGGACAATTGTTGTTGGTAATGGAGGTTTTTCTTTGAGAAGTAAAAAAATTTTATACACATCAGCCCGCCTTTCTAAAGAAAGACGAATTCCAAAACTTCACCCAGAGGATGTTGCGATGTGTGTCTGGTATAGAAATGAATTTGAAAATGAAGGAATAAAATTTGCTCCAACAGAAATAGCTAAAATATTTTCAATAGAAGGTGATGATGGCATATATAAAGATCAATTTGGCTTCCATGGTTTTCGTCGGACTGATATTAGTGAATGGATTAAAAAACATCTAGAACATGTTTTAATTGAAAAACAATTTAGAGACGCCAGAAAAATAAATATTTAAAATAACATCATGTCCTCTACAAAAGATTTTTTGGATTTTGTTATAGATCAGATAAGAGATCAAGATATGGTGAGATTCAAGAAAATGTTCGGTAGCTATGCACTGTATTATGATAATAAAGTTGTAGCTCTGATTTGCAATAATCAGCTTTTTATTAAAAATATAGAAGCAAGTAAAAATTTTGTTGAAAAAGAATTTGGAAAAGAAAATCTACATCTCGCTCCCCCATTTCCAGGCGCAAAAAAGTGGATACTACTAGAAGATGAGATAGAGAATAGAGAATTTTTAAATGAATTAATAGAAACAACTAGAGAAAGTCTAGAAAAATAACTGATTTTAAGGTAAAACAAAATCCTTATTTAGAAACGGCTTTAATACAGTCCATGGAATAATCGTCGCTGGATTGCCGAGTGTTCCGGGGCCGACCTGATATTTATTCATAATAAATTTAATACCTTCATCCAAGATAATAAAATTTTGAAAATTGGAAGCAAAAAGGAATCCATCACATCCACATTTTTCATTATCAAATGTTCCATCTTCTCTTAAATAAGCAAGACCAAGTCCATTATCCATCATATCCATACTGAGGCTCTCTTCACTGATCGAAGAGACTAGGGAGCTTTTCAATATCTTGGTCAGACTAATATCATTACCGTTTTCTGAAAGATTCAATATCTTTTCTATTCCTATTAAGCCATCGTTATTAAAACTAAAAGTCGCTATTATAGTGTCTCCATGAGCTCCACCAGTAAATTCGTATTTTGATAAAAGATAAGAGACAGTCCCTAGCTTTGGAGAGGTCCCTGTGGCATAAGACAAAATCATTTCAAATTTCATTTTAGACATATCAGGAAATCTAGCTTCCAGAGCTTTTTGGTCATTGTACATCTCTCCGCCTTTTTTCCAATCCTCTTTAGCTTTATTTATCCAAGCATCTACAAACTTTTTCATATCACCATCTTTGTCAAAAGAGTGGCTTGGATAACTTGCTTTTATTGTATAAAAATCATTACTCTCACTAAAAGATTCTTCTTTGAAATTTGCTTTAGATAAATTTTCTGATAAAGTAGTATCTTTATTTTCTTTATAAAAAAGAAAAACACTAAATAATAATATTAAAATTATCAGAGAAATCGCTAAAATTGTTTTTTTGTTTTTCATAGATTTTTATGGTTGTGCTTCTTTTGAAGTATATTTTATCATGATAAAGAAGTGAAGATTATTTAAATAAAAGACTTTGTATTACCTTATCTATTATCGGATCAATATTGAAATTTGCTTCTTCATTTTTACATCCGGATTGACTTGGCTCATCATAATTCATACATTGTGGCTCTCTGATACTAAATGCAAACAAAAGATTTTTATTTCCAATCATTGTATTGTATGTATAATTGATATAAATACTCCCAGCCGCACCTTCAGAAGCTTCTGTCACACAATAAGTGTGTCCATTTATAACTTTTATCTTTTTACTTCCAAGCACTTCTACAGAAGTCCCGCCTTCTGTACAAGAAAATGATTTATTCTGAATATATGCTTGTGGTGGCCAATCAACAGTGTGGATGTAGGTAGTATTAAAATTTTCTGGATATCTAAAAGAAAAATTATTTACAGTATCATCTTGAGTGAGCCAGCTCGATGGAATATTTATAATAGTAGTTGTAGCTGGATTATTATTTGGCGGAGCCACTTTATCTTTCTCTAGTAATTTCACAAAAGATAATACTAATATTAATAAAATAGTAATCAATAATAGAATCTTAATTATTTTGTTTTTGTTTGAACTCATATATTTCATAATAGCACCAATAGGATATATAAGCAAAGTTTGCGGAAATGGAGAGATTCGAACTCTCGAAGGGGTATGATCCCCTCGCCGCGTTTCGAGTGCGGTGCCTTAAACCACTCAGCCACATTTCCAATAATAAAAATATTTTATCAGATAAAGTCTATTTTTAAAAGCCTAATTGAAGAAAAGAAAAATAATATAAAAAATAAAAAACGGCTGTCACACCGTTTTTAAAAGCCAACTCTTTTTTAGTTAGAATTCATATTCGAAAGGAACAAATTCGCCTTTTCGATAATGAATTCCCATACCAAGCCCTACCACACATTTTCCAATCCCAAGTCTTTCTTTTGGGAAGTAGAACATTGTCTCTGTATCTACAATGAAGATATGGATAAGACTGTCCCCATTAAGGGCTTTGATCCGTCTATCGAGATATTCAAAATACTCTTCTACTGACAATCCTTCTTCACAAGATACGCCCACGTTGAATCTGTTGGCTATAATGCCAGCAGTATGTTTAGCGGTTTTTTTGTCTATAGAATGAACTCTGACCTTTTGAAAGCCAAATTCATCTATAAGCTTCTGAGCTAGAGTTTTGGCTTGTTCTTCCCCAAAGCTTTTTTCTTGGCCATCGCAGCTTCGTATTATAAAATATTCCATTATTAAATTTTTAGTTTAAAGAATAGTATTGCCACGCTCAGACTACCAAAATATTAAAATAATGTCAATAGAGTAAAAACACTGGAAACTATACCAGTGTTTTTACTTTTTGTGACCCTATGGGGAATCGAACCCCAATTTGATCCGTGAAAGGGATCTGTCCTAACCGTTAGACGATAGGGCCATAAATTGCTCTCCCTGAGAACAGGGAGGACTTATTTAAAATCTTTAAAGTCTTGGGGCTTTAAAGATTTTTATATATTTGACGAAATCAATTATAACACAAAATACAAAATAATCAAAAAATTATTCTTCGTCTACTAGATCTCGCAAGACTTTTTCTGGCACCTCTTTTAAAGAGCCTTTTACTTCCTCTTTCACCTTCTCATTTGTATTTATGGAGCTGTCTTTGTGAGTATTTTGCACAGGTTTTTCTTTTGGTTTTATTTCTATTTTACTTTTCTCCCCTTGCATAGCTTTCGCTAGAGCATCTTTGAGAGATGTATTATTTTGATTTAGCTCACTCTTCTTTTTTTCTACATCATCTCGGACATCTTTTAGATCGACTTCTCTTGTATCTCTCTCTTTTTTAAAATCATCCCTCTTGGACCTCACTCTAGGAGAAGAAAATATATTATCTATTCTCTTTTCTTCTTTTCGATCACCCCATTTTTCTTCTTTTTTAAAAGAAGGATAAGCGTTTTGATAGTGTGGCTTGCGCTCTTCTAGATTATTTTCCACTCTCTCTTTTGGCTCAGGTATAGCAGGCTGATACCAATTTTTTATTTCTTCTTCTACAATATCTCTACTCTTTCCGAAAGTGTGTCTAGATAGCTCTATTATCTCTTCTGCGAAAGAAGATGAAGGCTTTTCTATTGGAGGCAGTCCCACAGCAGAAAAAGGCTTTGACCCGACACTATCTATCATGAGACGAAGATACATTTGAAAGGCAGAAAGATTGACTATATCATCAGCAGTAAAGAATGGAGCGAATTCTTTTTCGAATACCTCCGCGTCAGTCGCCCCCACTCTAAAGGTGATCATGGTACCAACATTCCCAAATATAGCGGCCTTCACTTCATCGGTCATTTGCTCGACATATTGATGTGCTACAGTGAGAGCGAGCTGATACTTTCTAGCTTCTGAGAGAATATTAGCAAAGCTATCATTCGCAAAATTTTGAAATTCATCTACATAAAAATAAAATGGAGGAAGGTTGTCTAATTTGTAAGGATCGACATCGGCGCGACCCATAGCTGCGAGATATATCTTGGTGATGAGGAGTGACCCGACTAGATCAGCATTCCCTTCTCCCATTTTTCCTTTTGAAAGATTCATGATCAATATCTTTTTGTTGTCCATGATATCGCGAATATCAAAGCTAGTCTTTTTTTGACCTATTATATTTCTGATGAGAGGATTACTTGTGAATTGGCCTATTTTATTTTGTATAGCAGGTGCAGCTTCTTGCTGATATTTTTCTCCGGCCTTGGCATATTCTTCAAGCCAAAAGCTACGTATAGATGGATCCTTCACATTTTCTACCATTCTTTTTCTGTATTCTTTGTCAGAGAGTATTCTATTGATACCTATCAGTGTCTCATCTTCATTTTCAAGAAGAGTGAGGATTATATTATTTAATATATATTGCATCCTATCTGAAAATCTATCTTCTCCAAAGACCTTTTTAAAGGCAGCCATGAGGCCATTGGCGACTAAGTGTCTTTTGTTTTCATCAACTTTTTCTAAAACATTGAGAGCTATCGGAAACTCTCTATCAAAAGGGGCAAAATAAATCACGTCTTTTTTTCTGTGTTCTGGTACAAAATCAAGCAATTTTTCAGCTGTACCACCGTGAGGATCCATAAAGGCTATGCCTTCTCCATTTTGAATATCCTGAATTGCCATGTTTTCCAAGATGGTCGACTTTCCCATTCCGCTTTTTCCTATGATGTAAGTATGCTTGGTCCTGTCTTTGGCTTTAATACCAAATTTGATCATCTTGTTTCGATAATCTACATTACCAATATAGGTTATCCTATTTGGATCATTTAATTTTTGCTCGCTTTCGATAGACATATTATTCTTTTAATATTATATCACTAAAATACTTATTCTATCTTGCTATCTTTTTGTCTTGGATTTCTTTTTCTATTTTGAAAATCTCTGGATTCTTTTGAAATTCCATTAGCATCTTTCCAGCATGATAGGCTCCGAGATGATATGGCATTATCACATAGCTAGCACCAGCCTCGTACAAATCTTTGCTTTTCTCTTCATCATGAGCTATCACTATCAGTACTCCGTCTTGATTTTTCTTTCTGTAGGATTCTGTCAGAGAAAGATTCGTCCTAAAGCTCGGTATAGTAGATATTACCATTTTTGTTTTCAAAATATTATTTTCTTCTAAGAAACCAAGATCTTCTGCGTCTCCGTATATAGCTGGAACTCCTCCCTCGATAGCTTTCTCGATATATTTTGGATTTATATCTATTACTATATATTTATATTTTAATTTATCAAATACTTCTACGAATTCATGTCCTACTCTATCAAATCCAAATATTATAGCGTCTAGATTGTCTGCTTCATCACCGGCAACTTTAAAATTATTTTTACGAATTTCAAATCTCTTAAAAATATTTCGCAAATATGTATAAATATTGTCTACATATACCATCATATATGCTGATATCGCCATAGATATCATAGCTACTATAGTCATCATGGCTGAGATATTCTGACTAAGATATCCATATCCTACCGCTAAAGAGAGCATGATCAAAGAAAATTCAGAGACTTGTGTGAGAGAGACTGCTGTATAAAAGCTAGTCCTAGTCCTGTGGCCCAAAATATTCATTATGAAAAATACTATTAAAAGTTTAAATATGATAACAAATAGTGTCAGAATCAAGATCCCAGGCAAGATAGAATAAATATTTTCAACTACTAGATTTGCTCCTAGTAAAACAAAAAACATAGCGATAAAAAAGTCTTGGAGAGGCTTGAGCCTTGAAGATATTTCTTTTGCAAAATTTGAAGAAGCTATAGCTACTCCAGCAAATAGAGCCCCTATCTCAAGTGAGAATCCAAATTTATAAAATAGATATGCCATCACAAATCCAGACCCAAGACCAAATAGTAAAAGTGTCTCTTGAGACGTGGCGAAGATAGAAGCCAGTCTTCGCAAAATGAACTTTCTTAAAGCGAAATATAAAAGTAAAAGTATGACCGCCTTAATTATAAAAGTAGTGACTAGTACAGAAGTAGAATTATAAATCAAAGAAGATGTATTTTGATTAAAAATAGAGAGCGATAAAAGGACAATAGCAGAGATTATATCTTGCACAAGCAATATACCTATAGATATTTTGCTATAAAGCTTGTCTACTTCTCCTTTGTCAGAGAGAATTTTCAAGACTACTATAGTCGAAGAAAAAGCTAAAGCTATACCAATAAAAATAGAAGTCACCAAACTAAGATTGAGTAAATAAAAAGATACCAAAAATCCTAGCCCAGTAGAAAGTAATACTTGCGCTACCCCACCCCAAAAAGAATCTCTCCCAGCCTCTTTTAAAGTATTAGGATTGAGATGAAGTCCAATAGTAAAGAGTAAAATAACTATACCAAGCTTTGAAAAAAGCTCTATAGAGTGTCCATCCTTTATAATATCTAGAAAATAATGCCCAGCCAAAACTCCGGAGATTATATATCCAATAATGAGAGGCTGTCTGATATAATGGACAAAAATAGAGACTACGCTAGCAATCAAAATTATAAAAGTTAGCTCTTGGAATCCTTGCATAAAAAAGATTATTATTTATAATTAGAATTATAACATGATAAAATACTGATATATGATTAAAACTCTAAAGAAATACAAAAAGATATTTGTGCTTATTTTATTTTACTTAGTGACGATAGCTATCACTACTTTTCTTTATAAACACGGATCTATAGATGAGACACGCATCCAAGACATTATCAGCTCGATAGGCTTTGTGGGCTTTATAGTCCTAGGTATACTCTACTCTCAAGGCATCACAGGGCCAATAGCAGCTAGTATATTTGCTCTTTATGCAGGACCGATGCCTTTTTGGCTTATAGCCCTTCTTGGAGGTATTGGTACTGGCCTCATAGATCTCTTTATGTATGAGATATTCAAATACGAGATACATGATGAGCTCACAAGTCTCAAAAATACTAAATTCTTTAGAAAATTAGGAAAAATGATGCTATTTAAAGATAGACTTCTAATGACATTTTTTGGATTTCTAATTATCGCCTCTCCACTTTCTGATGATATCGGTACTATATTAATAGAAGAAGAAGGCGTACTAAAAACTAAATACTTTTTTGTAATAGATATCATCCTCAACATGGCCGGAATATATTTCTTTTTGAGTATTTAATTTTATTTCCCTAGCTTTATTCCGAGCTCTTTCAAATGTTTTTCACTTGTAGGAGTAGAGTCGAGATTTTATAATTAAAATCCCGTATCAGTTAATCTTTCATCTATACGATTCATATCTCTTGGAAACATTGTAGCCTCTCTTATATTTTTAAGCTCTAAAATCTGCATAGTTAATCTCTCAGCTCCAAAGGCAAATCCTCCTTCAGGAGGAGCGCCGTACTTAAAGGCCTCCAAAAACATTTTTACTTTTTCTGGGTCCATCTTCCACTTCTCAACATGATCTAGAAGCTGATTATAATCGTTTATTCTTCTTCCTCCCGAAAGCCACTCGACTCCTCGACACAACAAATCCATCCCCTCATTATATTCTGGATCTTTAGGGTCTGGAAAAACATAAAATGGCTTTTTAAGAGTTGGAAATCCATAAACAAATACAAAATCAGAACCAGTTTCTTCTTTTACAATCTCACAAATATCTTTTTCATCTTGTGGATTTAAATCTTTTTCACCTCTTGGGTCACGAGCATATTTTTTAAATATTTTTTCTTGCACCTCTCGTAAAGAATAAGTTGGTGTCTTTTCTATCATTACAGGTAAAGATGCATTTAATAATTTCAGATCATTGGCATTTCTTTTTTCTAATTCACTTAAAATAAATCTTACAGTCTCTTCTGCCATATCTTTCACATCTGTCCAGGAATTTATAAATCCAAATTCAGCATCTAGAGATACTACTTCAGTAAGATGCCTAGTGGTAGAGGAAGGCTCTGCTCGAAATATTTTGTTTACAGAAAAGCATCTTTCAAAAGCTGTCATTACGATTTGTTTGTAGAGTTGAGGAGATTGAGACAAAAAGGCTTTTTTATCAAAATAATTAATCTGAAATACCTCAGCTCCACCTTCAGCAGAAGCAGGGGTAATAGATGGTGCTTGAAATTCAAAGAAATTATTTTTTTTCATAAATTCTCGAAAGGCGTCAATTATTGTCTCTTGCACTTTAAAAATTGCTTGATTCTTTGGCTGACGTAGAACTATTGCTCTATTATCTAATTCTGTAGTCAAATCCAGATTGTAACCAGTAACAGACATGTCGAAAGGAAGAATGGCTGCATTTGCAAGTATTTTAATACTGAGAACTTCTAATTCCAAATCTCCATTTAATACAATATTTCCAGCTTCATCTTTCTTGATATTTCTCTCTGGTCTAGCATTTACTTTTCCAAAAATCTCTACCACCCATTCGCTTCTTAATTTGTCAGCAGAAAGCTTTGCTTCTTCATGATCTGGCAGTACTACACACTGCACTTTTCCTGAATAATCTCTTATATCAAGAAATATTAGCTTTCCCTGATCTCTTCTAGTGTCCACCCAGCCCATAATGGTCACCTCTTTTTCAATATTGTTTTTTAAAT
>JBDKGJ010000056.1:0-3789 GCA_039798205.1 Candidatus Parcubacteria bacterium
TATTTATATATGCATTACTATTACTATTTATATCCATGGAAGGAGTAGCAAAAAAACCTTGATACACAAAAGACCCTACTACTACTAAAAGTAAGATTATTATTGGTAATAGTAGCCTAAATCCAGAATGCTTTTTAATGTTATTTTTGTTTGTATCCATATATTAGTTTTGTTTAAGATAATAGGTCTCTACTATCACGCTATATTTAAATGCAGAATATGCTCTTGAGTCTTCCGAAGATGTAAAATTTAAAGATGTGACGTTATATATCCTCTCAGAGCTTTCTAAATTTCTAAGAAAGGCTTTCATCCCTTCATACGTCCCTTCTAGATTAAAGTTGATAGTGAGAGTGTTGTATTTCTTCCCTGTTTTACTTTTGTCATTTCCATCGTCGTTAAATTTTGGAGAAGCTAAAAGCATATTAGATTCGGCCCTAGCAGCAATTTTAGAAAGCTCATAAATGACCATGATCGGATCTGCTGAACTAGGCAAAACCTTGTTTAATGTGTCTATTGGTAATGTATTTAGAGCATTGGAGTACTCTGTATTTGCTTTCATTATTTTTACATTGTATCCAGATGCTAAAGAAAGAGCTCCGCCATAGTCCTTCTTCTCTTTTAACAATCTAGAAATGTTTTCTTTTGGGCTGAAGAAAGTTCCTGTACCAGTATATTTTGGATAAATAATAAAATAAAATAATCCGAATATGACAAGTACTAGGAGGATATTTATATATAATTTACTTTTTACTTTTTGGCTGTGCATAGATTTTATTTTAATTTATATATACCGCTGGCGAGCTGGTAGAATTATTTTTTGGAGCTGTAGAGGAAGCAATATTTTCAGTAGGTACGGTCTTTACAGGAGCTACACTCTTAAAAAGAGGACCTGGATTCTGGGTATTTGCCTTTGTGCCACTACTATTTGAAATAGAAAGCTCGTCGACTTTCTTGTCTACATATTTTAAAAATGAATTTGTGGATATATCAATAAAAAAACTTACATCAAAAGAAATCCCACCATCCTGATCTAGAGAAAATGATAATAATTTAAAATTAGTTATATATTTTGAAATTTCCCCTTCTTTAAAATTATTCACCTGTCTATAAAGCGTAGGATAGTCTAAAGCCACTCCAGAAAGAGAAACGGAGGACAGCTGGCTTGTGTTTTCTTTTTTAATACTAAATCTGTCAAAATATACGTAGCTATCACGATTTGACTCTACTACACTCTCTAACACAGGGAACATCATACCAGAAAGGTATAATTTATTATCAAAAACAGAATTTAAAAGCTTTAATCTTTGAGACAATCCTCGCATATCTTGCAAATTAGTCTCAAAGTCTGTTATAGGTTTGCTACTGTCGTAGCTTGCAAGCTCTTTCTTCTTTTCTACTACCTGAGAAGATAAAAGGCTTGTAAACAAAAAAGCTCCAATGCCGAGTAATATAGTCAATATTAAAACTATTACTAGAAATGTTCTAATGGAATCCTTATTACTCTCTCTTCCATCATCTACTATAGGCGCTACAAACTCATTAAAGACTCCGGCTTGGTCTGCATTTGAAATATTTGATTGTGTGAGATTGTTTATCATACTTTATCTATATCTATTGAAAATAATTCTTTACAGCAAGACCTGATGCTATAGCATATTTTTCATTACTATCTTTTAGTGTATCTTTTAATTTGTCTGGCATTACTAAACCAGAAAAAGAATCTATCAAAATTACTTCTCTTTTTAAAAATTCAGATAGTATTTCTTTTATACCCTTTTCTAGAGCTCCGCCGCCACTTAGGACGACTTTCTCTATGTTTATATTATACTTTCTTTCGTGCCCAAGTAAAAGGTGTTTTATCTCATCAAAAAGTGGATAACTCGCCAGTCCCATCACCTCCGCTAAGTGAGGAGATGAATCATCTCCTAGATATCCAAAAATTCTTTTTGCTTCTTCGGCGACATCTATACCAATACCTAAAACTTTCGATAATTGAGAAGTATTGTCATACGATCCTTTTTGTAAAAGATTTACTGCCTTTACAGAGCCTTCGTGGATGAGTGCGACAAAAGAATTTTTACCACCTATGTCTACACATAAAGCTGTATTATCATTTTTAAGATTTTTTAATACTGTCCTTGCTAAGGACAAACTTTCAATTTCGAAAGAATAATCTTTTAGGCCTAGCTTTTCTGCTATACGAGTGTAAAAATTATAAGTCTCGTTTTTAACAGCTGCCACCACTATAGTGTCTTGCTTGTCGCTTACTTTATTATTTGTCTCTGTTCTCCAAAAATTTAATTTTACTTCTGAGATTGGTACTGGCAGATACTTTCTTGCTTCTATTGGTAAAAGACTGTTTAATTCTTTATCAGAGACTCTAGGAATATTTATAGAAGATACGAAACAATCTTGCATCGGTATAGCAAAAACTACTTTATTAGCAGTAATCTTGCTAGCAAGGAACAAGTCTCTTATAGCGGTCAGCATCTTTTCTTCACCGATAGTTGTTATTGATCCAGGAGGTAAAGCATCATAAGCTGCCATCTCTAGCTCTCCATATGTCTCAAGATGTATCTGACTAGAGTCTTTTCTCACCTGCAAGACTTTTATAGCATAAGTCCCGATATCTATACCTACGCAGCTCTCTATCACTTCTTTTTTATCACTTTTTCCGAACATATTTATAATATAATTATAACATGAATTATCTTTTAAAATATATTAAAAAACTAATTACTAGCTATGTCTTTCCTGAGATTTGTATAGGATGTGAAAAAGAGGGACAAAGTATCTGTAGAGAGTGTCAGAATAATATCATCACTGAAAAAGAAATTAATGAAAATCTTCGAGCTACAAGCTGGATATTCTCCCCTCTTTCTTATAAGAATGAGATTCTTCGAAAGGCTTTATTTTTTCTAAAATATCACCACACTAAATCTGTAGCGAAATATCTAGCAAAGCTCTCGAAAACAAAACTTAAAGAGGTAATAAATGAAGCAGGAGCTGAAAATAAAGAAAATCTAATTTTAATACCTATACCAATATCAAAAAAAAGATTAATAGAAAGAGACTACAATCAGAGCGAGATATTATTGCGAGAGCTTTTAAAGTCTCTTAAGGAAGAAGGGCTAGATCTAGAAGAAAATTTCAAAAAAGATTTATTACAAAAAGAAAAACATACAATAAAATTTGCCAATACTCATTCACGGCAAGAGAGGGAAAAATTAATTGAAAATGCTTTTCTTATAAGTCCTAAATATGACCAGAAATTTTTGAAAGAGAAAAAGATTATTTTAATAGATGACATCACTACTACAGGTGCTACATTCTACGAAGCGAGAAAGACTCTAGAAAAAAGTGGAGTAAAAAGAGAAAATATATATGGATTTGCGGTGGCTCATTAAGTGGATGCTATAATTCTTAATATAAGAATATGAAAATTAAAATTGTAAGAGCAAAAATCTCAGACGCGCAAGAAATAAGAGAACTGGAAACAAAAGTTTGGAAAGAGGAAGTTACAAATAACTATGACATACCTATGTTTGTAAGATTTGGTTATGTTTTTATAGCAAAAGAAAGAGAGAAAAAAATAGGAGCAATAATATCTTATAAAACAAATAAAAACGAAGTATATATATCTGATCTAGTGGTAGATCCTAAATATAGACGACAAGGAATTGCAAGACAATTAAGAGAGAGACTGTTTAAAGAGGTAAAAGGCATGAATGTTGTCTCTTTTCTTGATCCTAAAAATATTCCTACTATAGAGCTAAATAAAAAAATGGG
>JBDKGJ010000057.1:0-3900 GCA_039798205.1 Candidatus Parcubacteria bacterium
TAGATATAAGTATATACCAGTGCTTAAGGTATTGAATGTATATGCGAAACTAAATATATATAAGTTGGAAAATCGGGCCTTTTGGGTCCGATTTTCTTTTTTCATTGTGGAAGTGGGGGGAGTTGAACCCCCGTGCAAATAATTTTTACAAATGAGTCTAGTTTCGTATCTTGTTTATTATTTTTCGTCTCTACATATAAAACAAGAAAAACAGTAGAGCTTAGTATTTTTACATTTCAAAAATTTTCATAAATACAAAAAGAAAATTTCTACACATGATCTTTATATTGCCCAGACTTTTATGTCATGTAATAAAAGGGGACACCGGAACGGCTTAAAATTAAGCGGCTACCGGAGCGAATCCATACGCCATAAATGGCGAAGGGATTGCTTTAGCTGTTTTGTTTGCAGCGTGTGCGAGAGATTTTAACGATGTACCCTCATTATCGGAAACCACATTTACAAAGAATTAAAAGTCGAATCCTGACACTCCCAATCAGTCAATAATAGCATTTTTGAGATTATTTGACAATAGGTAAAAAATATATTATACTTAAATTATAAGTTAATCTCTTTATTCTAAGCTTCTTATTTGAAGAAGCTCTAAACATCATTTTATTTATGATCTTGAAGGAAGGTAGAGATCACAAGTCCGGCTTAAATTATCAACTAAAGGACTAAAATAAAATATGTTTAAAACAACAAATTCACGAGGAAATCGTGATAATAGCTCTTCTCGTAGCAGAGGAGGCGACAGAGGTAAAAAGTCTTTTGAAAAGAGAGCTAATACTTTTTCTAGTGGTAGGCCAACTTTTCGTAAAGATGCTGATTATAAAAACAAAGAAAACTTTTCTAAAAGCAGGAGTACAGAAAGGGGGGGTGAAAGAAAAAGTAATTTTAAAAGTGACTCTCCTAGCAAGTCTAGAAGTCTAGAGACAAAAAGCTTTGGAGGAGGATCAAGATCTTTTCATGGCAATAGGAGCTCGGGTGGATTTTCTTCCGCTGGTAGATTTTCTAGCGCGAGAAGTGGAGGAAGAAATTTTGGAGGTAGTAGAGGAGGAGGAAGAAGTGGTGGAAGAAAAAATTCTGTCTTCAATGACATTACCAAATTCATTAATAAATCTAACACCAAAGAAGTTAGAGCTGTTGAAGAAGTGTATATCCCAGAAAATTCTTTTGAGATCTTGAATATCGATGCGAGACTAAAGAAGACTATTCTAGAAAGTGGATATTCAAATCCTACTCTTATCCAAGATAAATCTATACCAAGCATTTTGGAAGGTAGAGATCTTGTAGGAATTGCAAATACAGGTACTGGGAAGACAGCAGCTTTTCTTATACCTCTAATAGACAAAGTTTTAAAAAATAAAAGAGAAATGGTTATCATTCTCGCGCCTACTCGTGAGCTAGCAGTTCAGATTGATAGTGAATTCAAGAAATTTGCAAAAGGATTAAAAGTCTGGGGTGTGCTAGCGGTAGGAGGTATGCCAATATACAATCAAATAAAAGATTTTAAATACGATCACAATTTTGTAGTAGGTACTCCTGGCAGAATAAAAGACCTAATCGATAGAGGAGTTCTTGATATAAAAGAATTTGAGACTATCGTTTTAGATGAATCAGACAGAATGCTTGATATGGGATTTGTTGATGATATGAAATTCTTAATGAAAGAGATGCCGAAAGTTCATCAGACACTTTTCTTTTCCGCGACAGTCTCCGGAGAAGTAAATAAAATCATCAAAGACTTCTTGGTTGACCCTGTTTCTATTTCTGTAAAAACCAGAGATACAGCGGAGCTTGTAGATCAAGACGTGATTCGTGTACATGGTAAAGAAAAATTAAATGTACTGCATGAGCTTCTTCTTGAAAAAGAGTTTGATAAAGTGATAATTTTTGTAAAAACAAAAATCGGTGTAGATAGATTACAAAAGCATTTGAAAGAGCTCGGCCATAGCGTTATAGCTATCCATGGTGACAAGAGACCAAGAGAGAGGAATTTCGCTATTAAATCTTTTAAAGATAATCATTCCACAGTGCTCATAGCTACTGACGTAGCTGCGAGAGGGCTCGATATTCCGAATGTGTCACATGTTATTAATTATGATCTACCTTCAACATACGAAGACTATATTCACAGAATTGGTAGAACAGGGCGTGCTGGCAAAGTCGGAAAAGCTTTGACTTTTGTAGAATAAAAATAATTTTTAAAATAAAAACACTCTAAAAGAAAGAGTGTTTTTATTTTATCCTAATTTAGAGAGTTTTAGATCTTAGTTGCAATGTGGAAATGAGGAGGATGTGACTCGCTTGTTATTATCACTTTACTACTTTTATCGAGATCTTTTAATGCTTCCATGAAGAGTGTTTCTACTGATTTGTATAATAAATTATTTTTTTCTTCATCTATAACCATGAATGTGTTTTCAGGAACATAAATAAGATCAAAAGCTCTTCTTTTTGAGAAATCAATTCCTAATCCGAATTCATGAGGCGAAAGATCGCTTCCATTTGCTAGCTTTTCATCTCGAATTAGACTCTCAATTTTAGGTCTTATTTTCCATATCGATTTATCAAGGCCAGCTTCTCTCAATTTCTCTTGGAAAATCTGTGTCAGCTTTTCTAAAAGTTCTAATCCTTTTTCATGAAGTGCAAGATAAGAAGGATTGTTTCTACCTTTGTATTTATGTCCTCCTTTTACATTAAAACATCTCCAAAATTCATTCACTTCATTTACTGGGATTAGTTTTCCACTCCTCATGGCTTTTTTTATTTGTTCCTCTCCACTATATCGAAAAATATTTCCTGCTTCCATGTTTTCTTTGAACCAATTTTTGAATCCAGAAGAAGTATAATTTCTTGTCGGTAATTTTTCCATTGTATCTTTATTAGTATCCTCGATATTCCGGTCAAAATTTTCATTTGGGAACATTCTCGCTCCCTCTTTTTGGTAAAATTTTTCCAATCTTCCAGCTACATATTTTTGATGATATACAGATCCATCAGGGAATCTAGTACCATCGTTCATTTCTTCATTTTCATTGTCTTTTTTTGAATTTATACTAGATATGATATTAGGAATTTTTGATCCGAATATTCCTGCTCCCGCAAGGAGGGCTCCCATTTTAGATGTTTTTTTAATAAAATCCATTCTTCCCATTTTTTTAGTTGGTCCATCTTTTTTTTGCTCGAGTATTGTATTAGCAATCATTCCTGCACCAATACCAATCATTCCTGCTCCTAAAGTTTTTTTTACAAGATTTTCTTTTTGAGTATTTTCTCCTTCTTTCGAGTCTTCAGGTTTGTCAATAAGACCAAAAGTCAAACCACCTGCAGTCGCAGCACCTAAAGTTTTTAAAAATTTACGTCTTCCAAGATTTTCTTTCATATTTATGAATTATACTATAAAAATTTATCCCAAAATATTCTTCTTTTCTCTTTTAAATTCCTTTAATTTTAAGGTTTCTCTTTTATCTGCTTTATTTTTCCTTTTACAGATACCAATTTCTAATTTCAAGAGTCCGTGATGATCGTAGATCTTGACTGGAAGTAGTGAAAGACCCTTTTCAGATTCAGTAGCAAGTCTCAATATTTCTGATTTTTTGAGAAGTAGTTTTCTGGTGCGATCATTTTCTAGATTTTTCTTTTTTAGGTTCTCATGATTTTGAAAAGGCGAGACACTCATGCCAACGATAAAGGCTTCACCTCCACGAATGATCACTTTTGCTCCATCTATTTGGGCTTGTCCCGAGCGGATTGATTTTACTTCATTACCAATTAGCTCGATACCAGCTTCAAATCTCTCCTTTACCTCATAATTTAGATGTATTTTTTTGTTTTCTACAAGAGACATATTTTTCACATTTTACCATATTTATGGTAATATTTCCTCATATAACG
>JBDKGJ010000058.1:0-3550 GCA_039798205.1 Candidatus Parcubacteria bacterium
ATTATATATAATGCTAAAAAAGATAAACAAATTCACCAGTGAAGAAATAAAAAATTTGTTTAAAAAGGAAAATAGTTCTTTTAAGGTTATAGTTAAAAGAACTATTTTTTTTGATATTAAAGTGATTTGTCTTGATGTAGAATCTTTTAAGGCCGGAGTTGTAATTTCTGGAAAGCTTTTTAAAAAGGCCGTAGAAAGAAATAAAATAAAGAGAAAAATATTTAGTATAATAGAGTCTTACACCAAAGAACACAAAAAAAACATGTACATACTAATTTTTCCTAAAAAAGATATTGTAGGTTTAAAGTTTCTAGATTTGAAGAAAGAGTTGTATAATACCCTTAATAATTTTTAACCATCTTAAATATAATTTATGTTTCATACTTTCTTCTTGGAGCCAGTTTATAATATTGTAGTTTTTTTCCTTAATATAATACCGACTCATGATATCGGTATTGCTATTATACTTACCACCCTACTAGTCAAAATAATTCTTTTAAAGATAAATATTTCTTCTCAGCGAAGCTCTTACCTCATGAAGTCTCTTGAGGGAGATATTAACAAAATAAAAGAGCGACATAAGGGAGACAACAAAAAGATAGCAGAAGAGACAATGGCTCTCTATAAAGAAAAGAAGATTAAGCCCTTTGCTAGTATACTCGGATTAGTAATTCAGTTACCAGTGTTTTTTGCTCTTTATTTCGTGTTTAGAGATGGGATTAAGCTTGACCAAAGCTTGATTTATTCATTCGTACAATTCCCTGTGCATGTAAAAGAATTAGCCTTTGGCTTCATGGATATAACCCAAAAATACTGGGTATTAGGGGTTCTAACGGGTATCTCTATGTTTATCTTAGCGAAGAGGCAGGCATCTCTCACAGGTATAAAGAAGGATAATAAATCCACAGATTTCAAGACAGTCTTTGCTAAAAACATGCAATTTCAGATGACATATTTCTTGCCAATATTCGCAGGATTTTCTTCTGCCATGTTCCCAGCCGTTATTGGTATTTACTGGACAGTGAATAATATCTTAAGTATCTTCCAAGACATCTACATAAAGAAGCAACTAAAGAAGGAAGGCTTAATAAAATAATTTTCTAAAATTTATTGGCATCTAGTATTCGGATCTGGAAAAGCATCCCAGTGCCAAGACTCATTTGCCAATTGTTTTATACCAATTGGTGGAGCAAGTTTGTTTATAAGTTTATATTCAAGAGAAGTAGACACAGCTCTATTTTTACACGTGATGTCACCCCTTGTACTAACAGGCATTTTGCTTCTTTCAAAATCTATAGCTACACCGAGTTGATGGAGTGAATATCCATCACCAGAGCAATTGTCCGGATTCTTTTTACATTCTGCTGGGCTATAAAAACTAGTACCGTGAGTTCTGAATGAAGATATCGCGACAAAGGCCTTACCTTTATTTTCTTTAGCTAGTTTTTCTCCTAAGTCTTGGAATTTTGCTGCAACGACGGAATTAAATACTGGATTTTGCACTTGGGCATCTTTAGTATCTCTTCCGACCCCCTTTATAGAGCTTATTTGGCAGAGACGGATTTTTGGTTTATTAAGAGGAATATATTCTGTCTGTACTATACCCAAGTCCTTTGTTCCTGGAGGGCAAGGTATAGAAGTATTTACGAATGATCTCAAGATCTTCTTATTCGCTTCCGTTAGATCTTTCATCGTGCAGTATTGTTGCGCAAAAGATTTCCGTACTCCTCCTAATAAAAGACTAGTGAAGATATTTGTGTTAGTTTCACTTTCTCCGCATGATTCTACGAAGTCTGGTGGAGCATCGTTTTCCATATATATTTCCTCAACATAATTTTCTTCTGTATTATTTGTCTCCACTTTTTCTCCTAGCACTTCATTTTCTCCTGAGAAAGTTTCTTGTTTTATAGCTTGTCCAGCAGAGACTCCGAATCTTTGTAAGCCTTCCTTCTTTTCCACTTCCTTTGTCATATTAAAAGACACCGGTTTCAGATCTATATTGTTTCCCTTGATATCAAGTAGATCCTGTGCCAACCTTATTATCCCCCAGCTAGAGACCATAACAAAAAGAGCTATTAGTCCCCACAACATAAAGCTTTTTCCTTTTTCCAAATCTTTTAAATCACCCTTTTCTGAGATTCTTCCTAAAACAAAAACTACTAATCCGTAAATAAACAATACAAAGGCAGCCGTCATCAAAAGTGTACCAAAAGATGTGAATAAATTATTCGTAATATTATCACCAAACTTTTTGAAATTCTCTGTAATCTCCGCATACGAATATATTGGTGTAAGTATAGTGAGGAGTGTAAGAGAAATTACTTTTTTCATTTTTTTAAATATTAATCACCCAATACTTCTTCTGGCAATAATATGTTATTAATATTCAAACTCCAGAGAGACCCATCATTGTTATTTATAAATATTAAATGAGTAAGTAGGTCATTAATCTTTAATTCTTTAGAATCTATCACATCGTATACTTCTCCATCTGCTTTGAAATCAAATAAAAGTGCCCCTGATGGATATTCTTCATTCACCACATACAAATCATCTCTCCATGTCGTAAAGCCTTGGTACCAGCCATCTGGGAGGCCTGAGTCATAATTTTTTATTTCTCTTGGTACGCCACAAATAGTTAGAGTTGAAGATAGGGCACATTTTTCTGCTAGAGTGTTAAATCCTAAACCTAGCAGATCCTTATCAGAATAATTCCCTTTATTGAACGACATATTTAAAAATGTTCGTAACCCTGAATTCGTGAACATTGAGTTTAAAGTAGAACTATTATTTATTAAAAATCCGTTCCCAGTATGTCCTTCATAGATCTGGCTAAGAGACGAGTCACTACCGAGCTTGTACAAAGTACTTTTTTCGAAAGCAGTGCTTGCTTGATACACAAAAATGTCTTTTGTATCTGTGACGGCTCCCTTCCAATAAGTTAAATTAGAAGTAAATACGCGTTTTCCATAAGTGTCTGTGTCTTTATTTATTAAATACCAGTCAGTATAATAGTCATTTCCTCCTCCACCTTTCTTAACTATATAAAAGGCCTTCTTGAAATCAGGTGAAATAGAGATGTTTGTTATATTGTCAGGCATCTCAGTAATATTTATTAATCTACTAGGTATGCCAAAGTAGTCTGGAATATTAGCTGTAATGGTTTTCACTATTTCTCTTTCAGAGACATATTGCAGGACTACTCTAGAGGTTTCATTTTTATCATCATTCATAAAATAAGCTTTGGCTATATTTGGAAAAGATGAGCTAGTTATTTGTCTTGGTGTAGTAGTCGGAGCAAAGAGATCTTTCTCATATATATAGCCGGTTTTACTATCTACAAATGTTATCTTTGTAGATGTAGCTTCACCTACTATCTCTTCTTCATATTCCTCCATACTATCATCCTTATATGTATAGTATTTATATTTATATTTTTTATAACTAAACCCATATCCAGCTACAGGCTCACTCCAAATCTTTATCAGTCCTTCACTATAGAAATTTTCTTCACTAATGTTTTCTTCTGAAATAATATTTTCTTTTCCAT
>JBDKGJ010000059.1:0-7494 GCA_039798205.1 Candidatus Parcubacteria bacterium
CGGCTTATAGAAATGGCGACAACACAGCCTTTAACGCGGGCAGGCTAACCCTCAATCCACTTTCTCATATTGATTTTATTGGGTCTATTATTGTCCCTATATTTTCTTATTATGCTTTAGGATTCCCTTTTGGTTGGGCAAAGCCTGTGCCTTATGTTCCCGATAATATAAAACACAAGAGATTTGCTGAGCTCGAAGTGGCCTCTGCGGGAATATTAACTAATTTCTTTTTAGCCTTTCTATCGGTATTATTATTTTATCTTTTAAGAAGCTTTGGCATATATTCAGAGGCGATGAAGGACATCTTACAACTAGCTACTTCTATAAATCTATTCTTAGGATTTTTTAATCTACTACCTTTTCCTCCGGCAGATGGATTTTCTATATTCTCAGAATTGTTCTCTCATGGAAAAAGTTTGTTTGTAGCTATTTCAAACAAATTTAGAAGAAAGAAATTTTATGAGACTACCTATTTATCTTCCAATTCTTCTTTTAAAGATTTTTCATTTAAGATAAAACACTTATTTTCCAACCCTTTTTTAATGATTTTTATTATTTTAATAGCTGTTAATGTGTTTAGTTTGTTGGTTCCTTATATAGTGTCCTTTATAAATTACTTATTTTCTTTTTAGACTTATCCACAATTGTCTTTTATAATATTATTGTCTTTTATAGAATGTCGTTTATAATATATTTATATAAGACATGGGTCGTCTAGATTTTTCTTGGCGACCTTTTGTCTATTTATATAGGAGACTTCTATGGTTAATAGACAACAAAGACAAAAAATGGAAAAGCATAATGAGGCATTGCCTCTTTCTGGAAATCTCTTTGAGAAGAATAAGAGGCGTATTTCACTTTTCAAGCTGACTAAAATGGCTTTTCTTTCTATATTTTCTCTAGTCATTGTTTTTGTAGTAATTTATGGATTTGTCATAAGTAACAAGACTAGTGCTGAATCGATAACCCAAGACACTGTTTTATCTGAATTGGCAAAACACATAATACTTCCCGAAGAAGAATTAGTTAATCTAATGCGTGTCCAAGACGCAAAAAACCTTGTAAAACAAGATGTTTTTTATAAAAATGTTAAAAACGGTGACTATATAATAGTTTACCCTTCTATGGTATTTGTATACAATTTTGATGATAATCTAATAAAAAACGTTAAGACCTATTAAAATCTAGCTTTATTAATTAACTTTATTTGCATATTTTTTAGATTTGTGATAATATTTCCTGTATTCACTTTGCTTTATATTATATAAGTTTGGCAAGTGGCTATTATTAGTAATTTTAGTAAAAAGTCCAATATTATTTCGCGAATAGATGCAGAAATAACAAAGACATCAAAAATAAATAATTATAATTATAAAAAAAATATGGCAGCAGATTTCAATAGAACAAAGCCACATGTCAATGTGGGAACCATTGGTCACGTAGACCATGGAAAGACAACTTTAACAGCAGGTATTCTTAACGTACTTCACCTCATTAATCCAAACATCAAGCTAAAGTCAGTAGATGATATTGACAAGGCTCCTGAGGAAAAGGCGCGTGGGATCACAATATCTCTTTCACATCAAGAATATGAGACAGAAGCTAGACACTACGCTCATATAGATGCGCCAGGACATGCTGATTATATTAAAAATATGATCACAGGTGCCGCTCAGATGGACGGTGCTATTCTTGTAGTAGCTGCAACTGACGGACCTATGCCACAGACTCGTGAGCATGTACTTCTCGCAAAGCAAGTAGGAGTTCCAAAGTTCGTAGTATTTCTAAATAAATGTGATATGGTCAGCGATAACGAAATGATCGATCTAGTAGAAGAAGAAATAAGAGAACTCTTAACAAAGAATGGATATGACGGAGCTAACACTCCTATCATAAGAGGATCAGGTCTTAAGGCTGCAGAAGCTAAAGATATTAATGACCCTTGGGCACAAAAGATTGTAGAGCTTATGAACGCTCTCGATACTTGGATTCCTGTTCCAGTTCGTGAGACAGAGAAGCCATTCCTTATGCCAATCGAAGACATCTTTACAATCGAAGGTCGTGGAACAGTGGTCACAGGAAGAATAGAAAGAGGTCTAATTAAATTAAACGAAACAATAGAAATTGTCGGACTAACTCCAACAGCAACCACAACAGTTACTGGTATAGAAATGTTCAACAAATCTTTAGCAGAAGGTATGGCTGGAGACAATGCTGGACTTTTGCTTAGAGGTGTAAAGAAAGAAGATCTTATGAGAGGACAAGTCCTAGCAAAGCCAGGATCTGTAAACCCACATACAGAATTTGAATGTGAAGTTTATGTTCTTAAAAAAGAAGAAGGAGGAAGACATACTCCATTTCTAAATGGGTACAAACCACAATTCTATGTACGTACAACTGACGTTACAGGAGAGTGTACACTTCCATCAGGAAGCGAAATGGTAATGCCAGGCGATACTATCAAAGGAATGCACGTGAAGCTTATCGCTCCTATCGCTCTTGAAGATCAACAGAGATTTGCTATTCGTGAAGGAGGTAAAACTGTAGGTGCAGGTGTAGTAACAAAGATCATCGCCTAAAAATTAATAATCGCTCTTTTAAAATTATTTGTAAATAAAATTATGACAGAAACAAAAAAGACTACAACAAAGAAAACAGCAACTAAAAAAGTTGTTGCAAAAAAAGCTGTAGCAAGAAAACCTTTAGCCAACAAACTTGAAATTGATACATCGAAAGCAAAATCAAAAAAAGGAGAAGAAAACAAATTACGTATCCTTGTAAAAGCATACGAGCCAAAGATTCTTGATATTTCTGTCAAACAAATAATAGACACAGCGAAGAGATTTGACGCAGAGATAGCTGGTCCAGTGCCTCTTCCGATTGAGAT
Organism: Candidatus Parcubacteria bacterium; assembly: GCA_039798205.1. Classification (GTDB taxonomy): domain Bacteria; phylum Patescibacteriota; class Minisyncoccia; order Phycocordibacterales; family UBA5272; genus UBA5272. The sequence goes on from JBDKGJ010000059.1 coordinate 2,888, forward strand.
CTCAAAGTATACTGTAAATAGATCAACATTTATTTATAAAAATGCTAGAGAACAATTTGAGATCCGTGTTCATAAAAGATTGATTGACATTCTTAATCCAAATCCAAAATTAATAGAAGCTTTGACAAACCTTTCATTACCGTCAGGAGTAGATATTAATGTGAAGATGGGTTAATTTACTAAAAACTGTTTGTAAAATAAATCGACCAATGATCTAAAAAGATTATGTCGTTTCAGAAAAGAAATATATGAAATTCATGATTGCTGTAAAACAGAATATGACTCAGTTTTTTGATGATGAAGGTGTAGTACATCCTGCAACTATATTGTCAGCTGGTCCTTTGACTGTCACACAAATAAAAAATAAAAATAAAGAAGGATACGAAGCGGTGCAAGTAGCTTCTTTAGCACAAAAGAAAGAAAGGGTCTCAAAGTCTGTCTTAGGGCACACAGGAGAAGCTTTCAAAATAGTTAAAGAATTTAAGACCAATGTCGGAGACTTACAAAAAGGTGCAACCATCGGAATAGATGTCTTTACGCCAGGAGATGAGGTGACACTATCTGGAGTATCAAAAGGAAAAGGATTCCAGGGAGTGGTAAAGAGACATGGTTTTAAAGGTGGTTGGGGACAGCACGGACAAAAACACTCTCTACGTGAGCCTGGATCAATAGGAGGTGGAGGTCGCGCAGGAGGTCGTGTTGTGAGAGGAAAAAAGATGGCAGGTAGAATGGGTGGAGACAGAATAACCCAAAAGAATGTGAAAGTTCTCGATGTCGATGTAGAACATGGATTTATCTTGGTCAAAGGTGCGGTGCCAGGAAAAAGAGGAACTGTTATTGAAATAATACAAAAATAAATTTATGAAAGCAAAAGTATACAATCAACTCGGTAAAGAAGTAAAAGAGATTGAACTCCCAGAAAATATTTTTGGATTAGATTTTAACGGTGATCTAGTTTCTCAAGTTCTCTACATACAGAGATCAAATCAAAGAGCTGGAACAGCTAATACAAAAGACAGAGGAGAAGTGTCTGGCTCAAATCAAAAACCTTGGCAACAAAAAGGATTGGGACGAGCTCGTCATGGCTCCAAAAGATCTCCAATTTGGAGACATGGAGGCATAACTCACGGTCCTAGATCTGAAAAAAGCTATAAGAAGGATTTGCCAAAAAATATGAAGATCCAAGCACTCTTTAATCTTCTTTCAGCAAAACTAAAAGATGGAAAAATATTATTTGTTGATGATATAAAATCAACGACTGGTAAAACAAAAGACGCTGTAGAAATAATGAAAAATATCGCTGCAGTTTCTAATTTTGAAAATCTATCTTTCAAGAAAAAAAGAAATGTTTATATGACATTCTCAAAACTTTCTTTGAGTGAGAAGAGAGCATTTAGAAATCTACCATATGTCGTAGCTCACAATATGGAAGATTTAAATCCAAGTGATATAGCAAATGCTAGATATCTTGTTATTACTAATCCAGAAAGTACAGTCGAGTATCTTAAAAATAAATTAAACTAAATTTATGGCTAAAAAAGAAATAAAAGAAATAAAAGAAACAAAGACAAAAGAAGAAAAAATAGTTTCGTCTTTAATTATTTCTCCTCGACTAACAGAAAAGGCTTCCAATCTTTCTTCACAAAATGTTTATACATTTAACATAAAGACTGAAGCTACTAAAATTACTCTAGCTAAAGAAATAGAAAAGATTTATAAAGTAAAACCTATAAAAATAACTATAGTGAATCAGCCAAGAACAGCTGTATTTTCTAGAGGAAAATTAGGTTACAAATCAGCCTTTAAGAAAGCTTTCGTCTTTCTTAAAAAAGGAGATAAGATTAATTTGTCTTAACAAAGATTTGTTAATTATTAAAAACTATGGTTAATTAAGCCGATAATTTAATTTCAGAAAAGAAAAATATGAAAAAGTATAAACCAACAACTCCGTCACGAAGAACGATGACAGGTATAGATTACAGAAAAGTCTTAACAAGAGGTAAACCTTTAAAATCTTTGACTTCAGGATTTAGTAGAGGAACAGGTAGAAATTCTATGGGAAGAATAACTTCTTATTATAAAGGAGGAGGCCACAAGAGAAGTTATCGTGATGTTGATTTTAGATATAATAAAATCAACATTCCAGCAAAAATCGTATCTATTGAATATGACCCAAATAGATCTGGCTTCATCGGTCTTGCCATATATGCTGACGGTGAGAGAAGATATATTCTTGTTCCAAAAGAAGTAAAGGTAGGGGAGAGCTTTATAGTTTCAGAAAAAGTAGATCTTTTACCTGGAAACAGATGTATTTTAAGAAATATACCTGTTGGAACCAATGTTTACAACATAGAAATGAAGAAAGGATCTGGTGCTAAATTAGTCAGAAGTGCTGGAAGTTTCGCCCAGGTAGTGGCTCATGATAATGGTTTCACGTCTATCAAGCTTCCTTCTTCAGAAATACGAAAAATACCAGATTTCTGCTTTGCTTCTATAGGTTCAGTCTCAAATGATGAGTATAGATTGAGAGTTATTGGAAAAGCTGGAAGAAGTAGATGGCTTGGAATTAGGCCTAAAACAAGAGCAAAAGCCAAAAATCCAGTAGATCATCCATATGGAGGAGGCGAAGGATCTCAGCCAAGAGGTACAAAGAAGCCAAAAACTGCTACAGGAAAAGTTACAGGTGGTCGAAAAACAAGGAAAAGTAAGAAATATTCTAATCCTCATATAGTAACTAGGAGATTAAAGAATAAAAAAGATAAAGTGTCAAGCTAAGATTGCAAAAAAACGTAAAATATATTATATTTACAAACAATATGCCAACAATTAACCAATTAATCAAAAACAAAAGGAAAAAAATAGTTCGAAAATCAAGATCTTTGACACTTTCTCAAGGCTGGAATTCTGTTAAAAATAAGGCTAATTTTTACAATTCTCCATTTAAAAGAGGTGTTTGTACAAAAGTTACGACTACAACTCCTAAAAAACCTAACTCAGCTTTGCGTAAAATAGCCAGAATAAGACTTACAAATCAACAAGAAGTAACGGCTTATATTCCAGGAGAAAAGCATAAATTACAAGAGCATGCAGTCGTTATGATTCGTGGAGGAAGAGTAAAAGACCTTGCTGGTGTACGTTATCATGTAGTACGCGGAAGATTAGACGCTACAGGTGTGGATAACAGAAAACAAGGGAGATCAAGATATGGGGCAAAAAGACCAAAAGTAGGGGCTCCTGTCAAGAAATAAAGGACAACAAATTACAAAAGGACACTCATTAAAAAATGGGTGTTTTTTTGTCTTTTAGTTATCCACAGGCTTTATATAATATAAGTTGATTTATATATGCTATAGCTATATAATATATACATATAAGCAAGGGTCGCTGCGTTTTGCAGCGGCTTTTGTTTTATAAAAAATTTTCATAAAAGACATTCTCTTTTAATAACAAAAATGAAAAAGACATTTCACACAAGAATAATTCAGACACTTGTCGTTTTGGCAGTTTTCTTTGTCTTTTTGTTTTCTTCTGTAAGAGCTGCTGAAGAGAAAAGCACTCTATCCCCTTGGGATAAGTTTTCTGTAAAAGTCTATTGTGGATTTAGTGATATTTTAGGAGTGAATGGAGAGAAGTGTAACAACAGTGTATATATTATCAATGCTAATATTTCTCAAAATATAAATAGCGATGATAAAGCACTTTTTTCTGAAGACAAAATCTCTTCAGAAATTTTTTCTCTCAAAAGTGAGTTAGAGCAAATAAAATCTCTTAGTAATAATTTTAATAATAGAATAAAAAGTTTTTCAGATGAAGAAAGTGTATTTTATATAGTTGGTCCAAAAGGTGATATCGGTCCACAAGGCCCAAAAGGTGATAGTGTATATGTAAATAATAATACGAGCCCATATCAGTATGTGTCTCTAGAGGGTCCAGCAGGATCCGATGGACGAGACGGCTCTGATGGTTCCGATGGACAAGATGGAAAGGATGGATCTTATATAACTCTTATAACCGCAGATGCTTCTTCTACGACATATTATATTTATGACCCTGCTCTAGATGCTACTACAACAAGAGTTGTTGCGAATGTTAATTCAATAAATGTTTCTTCTTCTACCGGATTAACTTTGTATAATTTTTATGCTTCCTCTTCTAATTCTAATTTAACAGTATCTTCTTTTGGAACGAATGTTACTTATTCTCTCTCTGATACTCCTTCATTTTCTTCTTCTACAATACAGAATCTAAGTTCTGTTAATATCAATACAGAAAATGCTACATCATCAAATTTGTTTTCTAATATTCTAAATTCAGTTTCTGGTTTCTTTGAAAACATGTTTGTAAAAAACATTTTTGCTTCTACTACTAATTCAGAAAATTTATTTGCCAATACAGCTACGATCACCAATTTGATAATAGGAAATGATTTATCAGTAAATAATAATATCTTAACTTCAGATATCGGAGGTTCACTCTCTACTACTTCCATCATTAACTCTAATGTAGCTTCATCTTCTAACAATCTCTTCCAGACAATAGTCAATGGAGTCTCTAGTGCTACTGCTAATATTATCAACACCTTCACTCAAGGAGTAGCTGGTAATGTA
>JBDKGJ010000060.1:0-7873 GCA_039798205.1 Candidatus Parcubacteria bacterium
ATCTTAAATAATTATTTTACTAATATGCGAACATTCTTTCCTTCGCTTTTTGTTAAAAAATTTTAAAAAACGAATTCTAAGAATTCCCTTATATTATAAAGCTTTTTTAATAGAAAACGCAACTTGACAAAATCCATCAAAATGATACCCTAATCTAGGTATTTAGATTTTTTATTCTAAAAAGTGTTAACAATGAAAAAAATATTTAAAAACTTTGACATAGAAAGGTTTGAGGAGCTAGCAAAAGCTGGCTTTCAACCTGAAAAGCCTTTAGCTAAAGAAAAAAAGCTGAGTCTTTTGAAAGAAGTAGAGAGATTATTTATCCCTTTATCCTTTTTAGACTCTTTAATTATGCTTTTGGGAGGGATAGTAATAATGATATTTCTACCTGTATTAGCGCCTGTCTTGATAGGAATATTTATAGAAAACCAATCACTTTCTATAATATTAAAAATATTTTTCTATCTCTTAGGGATTTATTTCCTGGCATTTGGCATACAACAAATGTTTGCTAGATGGAAATATATTGGAAGCTATGAAAAAAGGCTAGAATTATTAAAGGAAATCCTCCTTAAATAACTATCTCTAAAAAGCTTTATGAAACCGCTCTAAAAGGCGGTTTTTTGATATTTAAATATTAAAATAAAAGAAAATAAAAAACCTCCCATAATATTATGTAGCCGGGAGCAGAGCTCGACCTGTCGCTAGACATGAATTGGGGGGTTTTTAAGGATCTATTCATGTCCAGCGATTTATACTAATTTCACTTTAGTACAAGTCGCTGGACACGAAACGATAATTGATTGTTTTTTATGAGGTATCATCCTCTAGTATTTGAGATGCATATAGGAATGCATAAATGTCTTTTATCTATTAATTATAGAACTAGATAAAAGACGAGGTGTTTTGTCCTTAATATTATAAGAGACAAAACAAAAATATAAGTTTGGGTGCTATTATTTATTTTTACAACATATGAGTTGTTTTGTAATGAACTTTTTGGTGAGTACCAGCTTGCAAGGATATTTAAATATTTTCCCGAAAGCCGGGTGTGCTTTTATCCTAAGCTGCTCACCCTACTTATAAGTATAAACGACATTAAAGTATTTGCAAGTCTTTCTATATTAATTTGTGTGGATAACTGTCTTTTATAATAAAATTATGCGCCAGATAAAAAACATGTCCTTTATAAATTGTCTTTTATAAAGGACATCGTCTCTATTTTATCCTTTAAAATGTTGTCTTTTTGAATATTTGCATTGTCTCTTTGATTTGTGTAGATTGACTCAAATGCATAGTATATTTATTAAATAAATATTATGAAGATGCACAGATTTTTTATAAAACAACCTCTTGGTGAAGAGTTAGAAATAAAGGAAAAAAGTTTACTCCATCAATGGAAAAATGTTTTGAAATTTAAAAGAGGTGAGAGTCTTATACTTTTCAACGGCTCCGAAAATCTCGACTACACATATAGTCTTTCTCTCATTGAAAAGGGGAATGCTGTGCTAGAGCCAGTTAGCCAAAAAGAAAATCTTTCCCAAGAAAAAGAAGGGGTGGGGATTAATCTTTGCATCTCACTTATTAAAAAAGAAAATCTTGATCTAATATTCGAAAAGTGTACAGAGATAGGAGTCTCTTCCTTTGCACCGATAATCTCGGAGAGGGTAGAAAAGAAAAACATAGCTAGCTTTAATAAAGAAAGGGGAGAAAAGATAATAAAAGAAGGGGTAGAGCAATCTGGGTGGGGGAATATGCCGACTTTAAATGACCCAGTGACACTAGAAAAATATCTAAAACGACTTGAAGATGAAGGGTGTATAAACAATGTAATAGTTGCAGACTTATGTTCTGATCTCTCCAGCCCCTCCCAAGGAGGGGTCAACCCAACTTATTTATTTATAGGCCCAGAAGGTGGCTGGACAGAAAATGAGAGAGAAATCTTTAAAAGATATGATTTAAAAGTCGTCTCTTTTGGAAAAAATACGCTAAGAGCTGAAACTGCAGCAATAGTGGGATGCTTTGAGATGATAAAATGATAAGTTATCCACTAATATTCTCTCTAAATTCTTACTATTTTTGAGATTTTTCGTATATAATATTCAAATGGGTGCTAAGTTTAGCAGTTTTATTGCTAAATTTAGCATTTTTTTATTGTCCAATATAACCATAATCAAAAATAATATGAAAAACTTATTAAAAAATACTTTGTTCTTTTTATTTATATTCGCTACATTAGCAACATCTATTACAGCCTCATTTGCTGCAAATGGGTGGACTGAGCAAAAAAGTTCAGGACAGAGATATTGGTATTCTGTAACTTCATCATCTGATGGGAGCAAGCTCGCGGCTTTGGTGCCTGGTGGATATATATATACTTCTACAGATTATGGAGTGACGTGGACGGAAAGAACTACTTCTGGACAGAGAAATTGGGCAACTATCATTTCTGCCTCTAATACAAACATACTCATGGCGACAGTATCACAAACTGGCTATATTTATATTTCTACAGATTTTGGAGCTACCTGGGCAGAACAAACTACTGCTGGACAAAAAAATTGGCAATCTGTCGCTTCTTCAGATGACGGGACTAAAATTGTGGCTGCAGTAAATGATGGATATATTTACACATCTATAGACTCTGGAGCCACTTGGGCCGAGCATACAGGTCCTGGACAGAGATATTGGTATTCTGTGACTTCGTCATCTGACGGAAGTAAGCTGGCTGCAGCACCATCTGGTGGATATATTTATACCTCCGTAGATTCTGGAGATACTTGGACGGAACAGACTACGTCTGGATCAAGATATTGGCCTTCTATTACTTCATCATCTGATGGAAGTAAGCTCGCTGCTGTGGTAACATCTGGTGGATATATTTATACTTCTATAGATTCTGGAGAGACTTGGACAGAGCAAACAACTGCAGGACTAAGAGATTGGCGATCTATAACTTCTTCAGATGATGGAAGCAAGCTCGTAGCAGTAGCAAATAATGGATATATTTATACATCTACAGATTCTGGAGCGACTTGGACGGAATTGCAAAATGTTGGTCAGAGAGCTTGGCAATCTGTCACTTCTTCGTCTGATGGAAGTAAACTCGCAGCGGTTGTAGATACTGGCTATATTTATACTTATGGAACTATTCTAACACCGATAACTCTAATAAATCCATCAACTGTCATGAGTAGTACCAGTATAATGTTTAGTGGTTATGTAAATACAGAACATACTATACACGGATTCGAATATTGCAAAAGTGGAACATCTGCTTCACCATGCACATATGATAATATCATTGCTACATCATCTGCAACAGGAACAATGTTTAGCTTGGGCAATTATACAATGCAAGCAAATGAGCTAATCCGTGGTAATTATTATCATGTCAGAACCTTCGCTGAAAATAGCGTAGGTAGAACATATTCTAGTGATCAAACAATCCAGTTAAATTATGAACCTTTTTTAGAACAAAGTGGTTCTGGAAGTAAAATATGGCAATCTATAACTTCATCATCTGATGGAAGTAAGCTCGCTGCAGTAGCGTCAGATGATTACATTTTTACGTCTACAGATTCTGGGATGACATGGACACCTTGGATGGATGCTGGGTTTAAAAATTGGACTTCTATAACTTCATCATCTGATGGAAGCAAGCTTGTAGCTATAGTAAAAGGAGGATATATTTATACCTCAACAGATTTTGGAGCTAATTGGACAGAACAGACTGCTGTTGGGCAGAGAGAATGGCGCTCTGTCGCTTATTCTGATGACGGCAATAGACTCGCGGTAGTAGTTGATGATGGATATATTTATACATCTACAGATTTTGGGGCTACCTGGACAGAGCAAACTGCATCTGGACAGAGATTTTGGTTTTCTGTAACTTCATCATCTGACGGAAGCAAGCTCGCAGCGGTAGCATATGATGGATACGTTTATACATCTACAAACTTTGGAGTGACTTGGACAGAAAAAACTGTGTCCGGACAGAGAAGTTGGACTTTTATAACTTCATCGTCTGATGGGAGCAAGCTTGCTGCGATAACATATGGTAATGGATTTATTTATACCTCATCAGATTTTGGGGCTACCTGGACAGAGCAAACTGCCGCTGGAGAAAGAATTTGGACCTCGATAAGCTCGTCATCAGATGGGAGCAAGCTTGCTGCATCGACAGAAAGTGGCTATGTTTACACATCGTCAGATAGTGGTTTAAATTGGATTAAAGCCTCAGGTATACCACAAACAAACTGGTATACTGTAGCCTCTTCTGCTACAGGAGAACACCTTTATACAGGGGGAGCTGAAACAAATATCTGGTCTTATCACAATTCTATGCCGCAAGCACAAGATGTAAAAATATCAGGTCAATAATTAATGTACATGTTATAATTATAACTAAAAAAATATTATGAAGAAGATGTTATCAGTAATTTTTGTTTTATCATTTTTGTCATTAACTCTTTTAACGGTAAAAGCACAAACGGTAGGGGATATATTAGTAGGACAATATACTTACTATGACCCTGAAGGTGATATCGAAGCTGGTTCAACATATCAGTGGTATAGAGATGGTGTAGCTATAGCTGGTGCTACGAATATAAATTACACTGTGGTCGCGGATGATGTTGGACACACTTTGGTATTTGAAGTTATTCCTAAGTCTTTGACAGGTGTTACTCCAGGAGTACCATTTAGAAGTGAAGGTATAACAATATCAAACCCTGCTCCTGCGACAATTCCAAGTGGTGGAATATTATTTGTACCAAAAGCATCCTCTACCTCTACTCCTGTCGTAATCACTTACGCGACGTCTTCCGCTACTTCTTCTAATAATAAAATAGAGATTCCAAAGAATTCATTTTTATCTCCTGTGGATGGAAAAGTATTACAGTGTGACGCTTTTACTTTTTCATTAAATTTAAACTCATCCAAAAACAATAAAGAAGAAGTGAAAATCTGGCAAGCATTTTTGAATAAAGAAGTTGATGCAAAATTGCCAATAACAGGCTACTATGGAAAATTAACTTTTGCTGCTGTCAAAGCTTTTCAAACTAAATACACAGATGAAATACTAAAGCCTTGGGGTCTAAAGAAGGCGACAGGATATACATATAAATCAACTAGATATAAAGCCAACAAGATATTGGGCTGTGTGGGGTCGCCTATAATTCTTGAAAATGGTACAACTATAAATTATTAAGAAAAACTAAAATAAAAACTACTCGAAAGAGTAGTTTTTATTTTAGTTTTATTAAAGTAATTTTGAAATTAATTATTCTGTTAGGAGTCTCATCACTTTATCATTCACTAAGACCTGATGCACATAGCTATTCACATGATCTTCTGGTGCATCTGGCATCTCTGTCAAGATCTTTATAGCTTCCGTTTCTATTTCTTCTTTAGAGATTTCTATTTTCTCTTTTTTTGCTATAGCGCTGAGTATGAGCTGAGACTTTATCCTTTTTTCTGCAACTTCTCTCCAGTCCTTCTTTAATTCTTCTTCTGTTTTTTTGAGATGCTCTAGATATTCTTCCCATTTACTACCAAATCTTTCTACATCAGCTTTCATTTGGCCTTTCATCCTTTCTAGCTCGTCTTCTATCAGTATCTCTGGTAGTATGCAAACGGTATCTTTTACCAATCTCTCAAGTACATGATTTCTCTTTTTATCTTGTATCTTTGCTTCTCTTTCTAATTTTAGATTTTCTTTTATTTTAGATTTTAAGTCAGCAAGAGTTTTAAAATTTTCTCCAAAGCTCTGTGCAAAAGCATCATCCAAAGCTGGCAAATCTCCTTCTTTTTCATCTTCTTTTTTTTCTACTTCACTCTCACTGATTTCGTCATGAGAATGATGATGTACGGTACCATCTTCATGCATATGAGTATGTGGAGTCCTTGCTTTTCTTAATCCCTCAATGACTTCATTCACTTCGCTCTCACTAATCTCAAAAACATCTTTTACTTCTTGATTTTTCTTTTTTTGCTCTTCTAGCTCCGCTTGCAATGCCTTTTCATTTTCTTCTTTAGAGATTTTCTTATAGTCAACAAGGTCGATTTTTGGAAGGACCGGGAAGACAGCAAAATACTCAAACTCCGAGCCTTTTCCTATCTTTGTGATAGATACTTTTGGACTAGCAATAGGGACTATTTTTTCATCATCATTTTTCTTTCCTTCATTTTCTTTTATGATAGAAGATATGTAGGAATCATTTATTGCTAAATTCGCCATCTCTTCTAGGATTATCATATCTCCATATTTTTGAATTATTAGATCCTCTGGAGCATTTCCTTTTCTAAAGCCATCTATCTCGACTATTTCTTGAACTTTTTTAAAGCCTTTTTCTTTATACTTTTCAAATTCAGATGCTTCTAAAGAAACCAATACCTTCACTTCACTATTTTCTAGCTTTTCAAATTTTGCTTTCATATTTTTATTCTTCGATAATTTTTTGTCCTTCTGCTAGATGATTAACATCGGCTTCCGTCTTATTTTCTTCTTCATTAAGTACCTCTTTTATTTCTTCTTCTAGTGGCACTGGCTCAGTTTCTGGATTATTTTTTAAGACTTCTGCTTCTACTACTCCATCGTCATCTGCTTCTACTATTAGATCTCCTTCTTCTCCAGAGACATCAATCTTCCAACCGGTGAGTTTGGCAGCTAGACGAACATTCTGACCACCTCGGCCAATCGCTAAAGATTGCTCTTCGTTACTTACTTTAACTTTTGCCTTCTTTTCTTCTTCATCTATTTCAATCTCTAAAACTTTTGCAGGAGAAAGGGACGCGGAGATATTTCTTCTTACATCTTCTGACCATTCAATGATATCTATTTTTTCTCCTGAGAGCTCATTTGTTATAGCGTTTACACGGACTCCTCTCTGACCAACACAAGCACCGATAGCATCGACTCTTCCGTCATTACTTTTTACAGCTATCTTACTTCTACTTCCAGGCTCGCGTGCTACAGCGACTATCTCTACTGTACCATCAGCTATTTCTACAGATTCATTTTTAAATAGCTCAATAAGAAATTTAGGGTGTGTTCTTGAGAGTCTAATAGACAATCCACGACCTCCTTCTTCTAAAGAAAAGAGAAAAGCCTTTATTCTTTGTCCTGGATGGAATCTATCACTTCTTATTTGCTCTTCAAAAGGCAAGATGGCTGTAGTCCTACCGAGATCTATAAAAATATTTCCTCTCTCGAGACGTTGAACAACGCCAGATACTACAGTTCCTTCTTTTGTTTCAAATTCATCTGCAATAGAATCATTCTCTGCCTCTCTTATCTTTTGAACAATGACCTGCTTTGCTGTCTGAGCTGCAATGCGTCCAAAGTCATTTTTGTTTTCGAGAGAAAAAGAAATCTCTTCTCCGAGCTCTGCGTTTTTTCTTAAGAGTTTTGCTGTAGAAATCAAAATGTGCTTCTCTTCGTTGTATCTTGGTAGAACGAGGGCTTCCTCTTCTTCAGTCAAAAAGGCTGGCTCTAATACTTCTTCTTCATCATCAACTATTCTGACAGTAGTCTCATCTACAACTATTTTTATTTGCTCAAAAGTCGTTTCGCCAGTCTCAAAATTTATAGCACATCTAATGAGTTGGCCTTTTTTGCCGTATTCTTTTTGATAAGCAGCTGCCAAAGATTTTTCAACAGCATCTATTATTCTCTCTCTCCCAATTTTCTTTTCTTGCTCTATAGTCTCAAGAGCAATATTTAAAGCTTTTATGTCTAACATATTTTTAAGTTAAATTAATAATTTTCTAAAATTTTTAAATAAAAATTCGAGCACTTCTGCTCGACCTTTCCTAAACACCCCTTAATAATAGTAATATATTATCAAAAATAATATAAAAAGTCAAAGAG
>JBDKGJ010000061.1:0-5996 GCA_039798205.1 Candidatus Parcubacteria bacterium
GCAGCTTTAAATTTAGTAAATTGATCAAAACCTCCTGCCCCAACATTAAACATCATGTCTACGATAACATTTTGGATGTTAGCAGGTAGAGTAGAAAAATCTATTCCTTCTTTTTTAAAATAGTTTGTGGCTTCATTTTTTTTATCTTGTATATCTTGGTCTAGAAGTTTGTATATTGTGGCGTCATCGAGAGTTAGGCTCTTATCTTCTTTTGTAGCGTTCACAAGTTGAGTAGCTTTTGCTTCAGATACTCCAGCTTTTATTAGGCTTGCTTTTGCGCCATTTCTCTGCAAATTAAAACCAAAACCAATAGTCGGTATATTTTTTGTGTCTAGATTAACATAGTTAATCATTCTTCCGCTCGTTTCATTAAAGATAATTATTTCTCTCAAACTTTTTCCTGCATAAGGATCGACTGGACAGCTTCCTCCCCCACTATTTGCATACGGACTCTTACTAAGATCTGCTTTATAAGATGTATCGAGGGTCCAATTTACCAAGTCAGGATTTATAAATGTCAGTACAGCATAGACTAATATGAACACAAACAAAGCCTTTCCAGCGTTTTGTATCATTGATTTCCCTTTCATTTGATTGTATATATTATCAAAAGTTCCTTTTATCACTGCTCCTTGAAGGACTCTAAATATCACAAGTACAACGATCGCCACAGCCATCAAGGTTAATAAATAATTAAAAACAGTAGACATACTACCAGTAGAAGTATTGCTAAATGTTGTCTTAGTCCCCTCTGTTCCGTCAAAAGAGGAGACATTCACATAGTAATCCGATTCTTGTGCGGTGTTTGTTTGAGTTACATTTGTGTTACCGGTCTGACCACCTGTTTGGCTAGTAGGAGTAAGCTTTTGTATAGCTTCTTTTGGGCAGGACTTGCTACTAGTTCCAGTATAATTAGTATTAGTAAAAACAGGATTACCACTACTAAGAGCTTTCCAAGTGTCAGCATGTATTTCTCCTGTAGGGCTCAAATCATTTTCCTTTTGAAAAACTTTCACGAGTTCTACATCAAGTGTATCAAAAGTCGGGCCAAAAGAAGACCCAATAGTACAACCAAATCCTCTCAGTAGTTCGAAAGCCTTTTCTATTGCTGGATCTTTACTAGGAGCTACAATATCAGGGTATTTTGTCTTATCTTTAAATATATCAGCATATGGTTGGGCATAAGAAAAGAAAAAGAAAAAATACAACATTGTGGAGAAAAGGAAAAGTATATTTCTTGCTTTCATATTCTATATTTTAGCACAAGTAGAGGGCTACCTTATATCTAAGTTGACCAGGCTCTCTCCTTCTTGAAGAAGTTTTTTATCATTACTCACTTTTATACCAATACTCCTGTCCTTTGATATTTTGTTTGGTACAGTATATGAAAAAGAAACATCTTTTGCAGTGTTGCTAGTTATTCCATTTAAGGACCAAAGATAATTAAGTGTTGATCCTTGTGGACTTGATACAGAAAAGAAAAAGGGTGAGACTTGTACGTCTAAAGACTCACCTTTCTCTACTATATAGGGCTCATATTTTTTATTAATAGCATTAGCGTACATGAGTATCGGATTTGCGTCACTTCTGTATACTATTAATAGAGATTGTTTTGGTTTTATATATATTGTTTTTTCTCCTAGTAGCATTTCCTGTCTATTATTTGAAAAAACTTTTACTTCTAATGTATTTGTATTTTGTAGTTGGTCAAGAGTAAAGCGAATATTATCTCCTCCGGTCTTAGAAAAGTTATGCACATAGTAGCCATTATAGTTCCAGGTGTAAAATAGCTTTTTAGGATCAAGCTTCCCCGCTAGGGTCTCTATTTCTACTACAGCTACAGCCTTTATATCACTCTCCTCACCTGAGAGAGCTCTCCCCTCGTAAAAAGGGTGCGTATAGCTTTCTATTGGCTCCCATTCGATGTCTATCTTTGTAGATACACTAGAGCTAGACTGAGAAAAAGAGTAATTAACATTCAAAATAATAACAAAAAATATTATCAAGAAAGAAATAGATAATTTCATATAAAGAGATATTGTGTTTTGCATTTATGTATTATAGCAAATTTAATATAGCACTATTTATTTTCTTCTCTTTTCTTTTTTGCCTCTAGAAGTTGAGCCGGGTTTGTTGTCACGATCTGATCTTCTACGTAGGAAGATATAACCTTTATAGCTACATGCTTTTGTCCAGCAAAGAATATTCCTTCTCCGAGCCCAGACTCTAGTAATAGATATTTTTCTTCGTCTGTAAGATTAAAAGTTTTTTGTACAAGATCAATACTCGAAGGAGATTGTTTAAGTAAAAGCTGCATACTAGAGTTGGTGATGATAGGTAATCCATAAGCTGATCTCAGAAAGTCTCCAACATCTTGAGATATGGTAGCGAGGCCTAGGTAATATTTTCTTCCTCTCTTTGCGAGCCCAAATAAGAAAGATGCAGTATCTTCGTTTTTCATCATTATCCAAGCCTCATCAATAATAAGTAATCTCTTTTTTAATTCTCTCCTGACCTCATTCCAAATAAAGTGAGTAATGATATACATTGCTACAGGCTTCAATTCATCTTCCATGTCGCGTATAGAAAAGCAGATTAACTTTTTATTTATATTTACATTAGAAGGCTTTCCAATAAATCCTGACCAGACACCGTCTGTATATTTTGAGAGTCTCTGCAAAACATTTTGAGAGCCTTCGATACCAGACAAGACGTCAGCAAAATCGGACAATAGAGGGAATTCTAGACCCTCTAAAGAGTCTGTTTCTGGAGTGATATCCTTTATAGCATAAGTCTCTGTGAGAGCTCTGTCTACTATCGCATCTTCTTCTGGAGTAAGTCCACCAAGCATCGTTCTAACTAATCCTACTAGACTTATTATATTACTACGCAAAACATCAGACACAGACTCGTCTTCTCCTGGAGGGGGGAGGTCAAAAGGATTAATATGATGATTTGAATTAAGAGAGATATCAAAGTATCTACCTCCAACTGATTCGGCTAGGTATTCATATTCTTTTTCTGGGTCTATTATTATCACACTAGTATCAAACATAAGAGTCCTAAGTATCTCTAGCTTGGTATAGTAAGATTTACCAGAGCCGGAAGTTGCAAAGACCATACTATTATAATTTTCTAGTGAGAATCTATCAAAAAGTATAAGAGAGCCATTGTGTCTATTTAGTCCATACAAAATTCCTTTATCAGTAGAAAGATCAAAAGAGAGAAAAGGAAAGAAAGAAGAAAGAGGAGAAGTGTTTACCTGGCTAGTGATTTTTAGAAAGTCGTTACCAAAAGGCATCACTGTCTTCAAAGCCTCTGCTTGCTGGAATAGGGCTGGTTTTAAATAGATGAGTCTACTTTCTAATATATTTTTTATTTCGGTCTCGGTTTTTTGTATTTCTTCTTCTTTGTCTCCAAAGATTGTTATATAGAGTCCGACCTCAAACATTTTTTCACTAGCTTGCTGGAGTGAGTCTCTCAAATCTTCCAAATCCTGTAGAGCCGTCTCGAGCATAGGGTCTCGCACCTCTCCCTTTTCTTGTTTGGTATATATCTGGCTCTCTACTTCTGCTACTTTTTTTTGAAACCTCTTCATCATCTCTGCCGTTGCTAAAGGTGTGATATGAATTGCCACATTAAAAACTTTATCAAGATTTATTATAGGAGCTAGCCAAGAGTCATCTAGATATCTTGGATAAGAAGTGACGAAAAAGCTTTTTGCTATTTTGCCTGACAGTAAGAGAGATTGTGCGTCAATTTTTAGTCCAGAAGGTGCTAACACATTTCTTAGCTCATCATTCGCCTTTTCATATATACCTTCCGGAGTAGGGTTTGCATTTTCAGTATTGTTTTTTGTGAATATGTCCAAAATACTCATATATTTTAATTATTATTTAAAGTTGGTGAATCTAACTCGTTCGGATTGAAAAGTTTATAAAATAGCCCTACAGCTTCTTCAGTATTTACTATTTTTATAGATAGACCAAGAGATGAAAGACCGCTGGATACAATAGATACTCTTTGCATTAATTGTCCCTCATTTTTTATAAACTCAGCATCACTCATCTTTTTAACACTACCTGTCAGGCTTGATATATCATAAGGCACTACTATATAAAAAGCTTTGGTCATTATATTCTGATCCTCAGTAAATTTTTGGATAAATTCTATGTATTCTTTTATTTGTATTTTTAACAAATCTTCTTCTACCTCTCGTTCTCTTTCTCTAAGTAGCTCCAAATAATTTCTTATATCAAGCTTTTTTGATTGCACAAATATCTCGACGTTAAAATCTAGAGAATTTAAAAACGTTTGAAATCCTGTTATTATACCGATTTGCTCGTCTTCACCTTTGAGAGAAAGATTGAGAGAAGAGGTAGAAAGTAGAGCACGCATATTGCCATCATTTAATATAAGAACCCCATTGCGTATCTCGCTTATAGGGACGAAACTTTGAGTAGCATTCTTTATCATGACTCTATTATACCACTTCTTTTTTAGCTTTTTTTATTTAGATTTGATATTTTCCACTTCGTTTCAAGATTTCTTCACGTAAGTTTACCTCTTTTCTCTCTTTCGCATCCAAGATATCCAATCTTCCTGATAATTCTTTTAATTTCTCTACAGTTATATTTTTAGCAGGCGTCTTTTCTTTATTTCTTTTCGCTAGTTCTCTTTCTCTTATTGCTTGGATTTTTGATAAGTCTTCCTCTACGTTATTTTTTTGCCAAATAAATATTTTGTTACCAATTACAAATTTATAAGCTGACTCGAGAACATCAGCAAAAGGTCTAGAATTAATTTTTACAAATGCCAAGGCTAAGAAAGTTCCAGAAAATAACAATATAAATATTATCGAGATAATTTTGTAAGGTATTAATTTCCAAAAGATATAAGCAAAAGCTATTGCGCCCAAGAGATATCCAAACTGCTTAAAAGTAAAAGGCCCAAACACTTTGTCTTCTATATCTATAAACTGAGGAATTCTAAACTGCATAATAGATATATTTTATCACGAAAGGTAGATTATAAAAATACATTGAGTATCTCTTCTAAAAGTTTTCTCTATAAGGGTTAAGATCTTCTGATTTAGAGATACTTTGCTTTGATCCTGTCGAGGCATTATCTTCTCCGGAACTTGTATATATATCTTGTATCTCATTTTGCTTTTCTTCTTCCGCCCTTTCTTTCTTGAGCGCTTCAAGATCTACATCTTGATCTGCGTGAGATTCTAGCTTTTCTTTCAAAATTTCCGCAAAGGCCTTGCTTACATTTTCATTTTTTTCCTCTATTAGTATTCCATCTTCACTTACTCCTTCTTCATAATCCTGTTCTGTTTTGGATCTTTTCTCTCTTTCTTCTCTTTCTTCTCTTTCTTTTACTGTCATTTTTTCTAGACGCTCCTCTTCCTCCTTTTTTATCTGGAGCATTCTTTCTTTTATTTTATCTGTATCTGATATATTTTGTAGATGTATCTTTGCTAATAGAGAGTCCCTGTTCAGCTCTACCTTTTCTTGTCCTTGCTCGCGAGATGCCAGCTTGGTATCAGGATCCACTTTTATTTCTCTTTTTTGATATTGAAAGAGAGGCTCTCCCTTTCCACTTATGTTTCCTGTTCTTTCTAATAATATTTTCCTCAATTCTTCCTTTTCTCTCTCGAGTGAATTCTCTTTTAGTGTGAGATGTCTTATTTCTTTTTGATTTTCTATTTTACTTTCTAAGATTTGTTTTCTTATATCTCTCAATATATAAGCGTCTATATTTTTAAGGATTAGTCCTGCAGAAAATGCCTCCAGGAGTATCCCGCTAGACTTGAAGCTCTCTATAAGAGTTTCCTTTGCTTCTGTTATCGGCAGAACTCCTATTAATACAGATACGGCCACATTTTCTATAATTATTGCAGACTTTTCATCTTCCAATTTTTCTATTTTACAAATTAGCTTTATATTTTCTTCAAATTTATCGCTCAAAATATAATCTTTGATAACAGGAGA
>JBDKGJ010000062.1:0-2743 GCA_039798205.1 Candidatus Parcubacteria bacterium
ATATTCAGGAAGATCTAGGAGACACGACATTATTTTCTTTTTTGATAGAAGCAAGGAAAGAGCATGTTTTAAAAGACGGAATCAAGTCAATATATAAAAAATGTCTAGCTCAGCTTATAAAATTTCAATTTGAAGGTAAAAAAGATTTTGATTTTTCTAAATCGTATCCACGTGACAAATTTGATAAAGAATCTATGATGTGGGATTTAAATTACTTTAAGTATTACTTCCTCAAGTTAGCAAAAATAAGCTTTAACGAACAGACATTGCAAGATGATTTTGAATATTTAATAAAATATTTAAATTCAACAGAAACAGATTATTTTATGTATAGAGATTTTCAGTCTAGAAATATTATGTTGGTTGATGGAGAGCCGTATTTTATTGATTATCAAGGCGGTAGAATGGGAGCATTACAATATGATTTAGCTTCTTTACTTTTTGATGCAAAGGCAGACCTTTCAATTGAATTCCGTCAAGAATTATACGATTTTTATTTAAGTGAATTAAGAAAGTACCTAGACTTTAACGAAAGTGATTTTAGAAAATATTTTTTTAGTTATACTTTAATCAGAATTCTTCAAGCGTTCGGAGCATATGGATATAGAGGATTTTTTGAAAGGAAAGAGCATTTTCTCCTAAGTATTCCGTATGCGATAAATAATATAACTTGGCTGATTAAAGAAAAAGAATTTGATTTGAATATCCCAGAAATTCTTAATTGCATAAATCAAATAGAAAAATCTGAATTCTTAAAAGAGATTAGTAATTTTAAATCATAATAAGAAAGACAGGCGATTATAATTAATAATTTTTGTAGAATTCTATTCTTGTATTTTTTAATTAAATATTATATTATATTACTTATAATACTCAATAAATATATGAATTATTTTTTAGATCCAATTAAAAAGCATTATGCCGATTTTAAGGGTAGAGCAACCAGAAAACAGTTTTGGATGTTTACCTTAATCCAATTTATTATAGGATACATACTTGCTTTAGCTTCAGTAGCAGGCAAGCAAGATATGGGGCTATCTGCTACCATATTATTTATAATTTTTATTTTGTTTGCACTCCTTACTTTAATACCTAGCTTGGCTATAGCCGCTCGAAGATTACATGACGCTGGCCATAGTGGTCTCATGTATCTTTTAGGATTTATACCTTTTATTGGAGTGATAATACTCTTAGTTTTATTTTGTTCTGATAGTCAAAAAGGAGCCAATAAATGGGGTCCAAATCCAAAGGGTATTAATTAAAATTAAAAATCTTAAAAATAAAAACTGCCTATATTTTGGCAGTTTTTATTTTGGAAATTTTAATTTATTTTACTTCCTCCTCTTTCACTTCTTCACATTTACACTTTCCATCTTCACACATCTCACATTCCATACAGCAATAGCAATCTTTTTTCTTTTTTACTGCGAAGTAGTAGATTATAGCTCCTATAATACTCATAAACCAGATTACTAGTATCCACACAGGCTTGTAATCTATGTCATGCTTTATAGCATGTACTAGCATCCATATCCAGAAAGCTAAAAGCAATATTCCGATTATAGAAAATACTATTCCTACTCCTATAAGACCTGCTGCAAATGTTGGCAAGAAGTGTTTAAACATTTCATTTTCTCCTCCTTTTCCAAAATTTGAAAAGTCTCCTTTATCACCAAAGCCATACCTATCCATCATGCCAGAGCCTCGCATTTGGTACATACATCCAGAGTCTGTGCATGTACTTTCTCGAAGCTCTCTTATAGCAACTGGAGCGGTTGTGGTTTGTGCAGATGCTTTACCATTTGTAAATAGTGTTAATAATGTAAATATTGCTACAAGAGCAAATATTGATCTATTGATTAATTTGTTTTTCATAATATTTTTTAAAAGCTTTTATGCTCTATGGGATAGATTATATAATAAAAAAGGATTTATCTTAATCTTGACGAAAGATGTCAGATGTCAGATCTTGAAGAAATTCGTGTTTCGTGTTAATATCTTATCAGTTTTAAACAAAATTCTTTACAAAAAACTAGAAAAAATGAAGATTATAACAGTTTCTGGCGTGTCCGGGTCAGGGCACACCACAGTTTTTGGTTCGCTAATAGACTATCTGAAAAGCGAGGTCGTGGTAGGTATTTCTGCTGTCACTAGAAGTATGAGGCTGAGTGATATCAATTCGCCAAAGCAGTATCTTTACGTTAAGCCTGATTTTTTTCAGGGAATGGTCGCAACAAAGTATCTTTTAGAGCATGAAAAAGTCCATGAGGATTTTTATGGAACACTCCTTATGTCATTAGAAATAGCAAAATATCTTGGAAAAGATCTTTTGCTGGAGATTGACATAAAAGGTGTTTTGCAAATGATTCAAAGAAAGGAGGCTGGGGAAGAAATTTTTAAAGGCGTCGAAATATTTCCGGTTTTTCTTTTCAGAAAGTTTTCTCCTATAGAGGAATTGAACCGTGAACTTTTCGAGGAATTTATTCGTTCCACCCTGAAAAAAAGAGACAGTAATGTCTCCGAAAAAACTATCACCACTCGGGTTGAAAGTGCTTTTGAAGAGTATGATTTAGTCTTTAAAAATATAGATAAAATCAACCTCTTGGAGAACCATGAAAACAACACTCTTCTCACTCTCGACAGGTTCGACTTTATGTTTAAGTAATTTAAGTAAGCTATTTTAATGTTATTTGTAAAGCCAGCATGTATTTGCTGGCTTTATTTTTTTTGGATAATATAGTAT
>JBDKGJ010000063.1:0-5835 GCA_039798205.1 Candidatus Parcubacteria bacterium
AATTATATCATAAAAAATTGTTATAAAAAACAAATAAAATGAGCTGTCTTAACCTAATATCACTGAAGATATAAAATGAAATATATCTTATTTTTGTGCCCGAGAAAGGACTTGAACCTTCATGGGTTTCCCCGCTTGCTCCTAAGGCAAGTGCGTCTACCAATTTCGCCACCCGGGCATATTTAGAATTTATATATAATATCACAAAAGTGATGATTTCAAAAATCCAAGAAATATTTTTAAATTTTTATTAATTATGATATTATTATATTTATAAAAGCCCCTATAGCTCAGTTGGTAGAGCAGTTGCCTCTTAAGCAAACGGTCGTAGGTTCGAATCCTACTGGGGGCACCAGAATAGATTTGACAGGAGATATTTATAGGTATAGGATAGAGGTATTAAAAATTAATATCTAAATCTATGAAAAACAAATACAGAGCAATTTCTCGCCTTTTCTATATATTCTCAGCACTTTTCATACTAATCTTTTTTGTATCTTTTTGGTCAGAAAACACTCTGACGAAAAGCAATGTTTCAAAAAGAGACAAAAGTGTCCTGGTCAGCCAAATAAATACTTCTGTATATTGCTTCACCTCAAAATTCGTAGACTTTTATGGATTGCAAAGCAAGTGCCGTGAAAATCTTTAAGAGATTATCTTTTTTAGAAAATTCTTTATAAATTTCTCATTATTTGTTCGGAAACCAACAGCGTTAAAATGCCCTCCACCGTTATACTTTTTAACTAGTTCTATAAGATTAACTTTTCCTTTTCCTCTTAGGCTAAACCTTAGTTCATTATTACTAAATCTATAAATCATTGCAAAATCAACTTTTTTGTCTTCGCAAAGTCTATTTCCTATTTCACTACTTAGAGTTGTAGAATTCAAAACGGCGACTCTATATCCTTCCCAGTCTATAATCTTTGAGTATTTTACTTGAGTGTCTATTTGTCTTGATTTTATTTTTTGTAATAATTCCCCAGTATTTTTTATTTCTTTAAATTTATTATTATCTTCCAAATCTTTTTCTAATTTTGCAAATATTTTAAAATCAAAATCTGAAGTATTGATATAATTCAAAATTTCTTGCTCATACTTTTCTTGTCCCCAAGTATATGTATCACCTATTGAGATATATTTTATTAATTTTGGTATTTCTTTATTTGGGAAAAAGTATTCATGCGCTAAATATGATCCTGAGAATCCATTTCTAAATACTGAATTAGGCAGACTCTCTACAAGATCTTTCATCCCTATGTGATGATCTATGACCATTAATTTCTTGGCTACTTTTTCTACTTTTTTAATTTCTACTTCATTTAGACAAAAATCTATAAAATAAACTTGCTTTCCTTTCAAATCAGAGATTTTTACTTTTTTATCTTTTAAAATATCTTCTCCTCCTGCAATATGAGAAAGAGGTATATATTCGGCTTTTTCTTTGAATTTTTTATGAGCAACATAGGCACCCGCAAATCCATCAATACAATTCTCGTGATAAAAGACAATAATGTTTTTAGTAATTTTCATATTTAATTATGATAGCATGAAAGTCTAAACTATGTTAAAATATCAGGATAATTTTATGGCTAAAGAAAATATTTATTCAAATACTGATACAGAGAAAAATATCGCAGCGACTTGGGGTGAGAGTGTTCTCTCTTTTCAAGACCTCACTTTCTATTATCACGAAAACAAACCAATACTAAAAGAGGCTAGCTCGAATATTCGTAGAGGCCAAAAATTGACTCTCATGGGTCAAAATGGTGCCGGCAAATCAACCCTATTCTCTATAATCACTGGAGAAAACAAGCCTATAGAAGGAAAAATAGTAGTCGGTAATGACCTAAAGCTATCTCTCGCTAAACAATTTATTCCGGAGATAAAATGGACTATGACTGTCCGAGAATTCCTAGAAGAGGCTTTCGTTGAAAAAGTCTATGATATTGATAAAAAAGCAGAGGAAGTCTTTGCTATTATTAATCTTCATCCGATTCATAAAACAAAAGATATAAAAACAAAAAAAGATGAAGCAATGCATCTTTTAGACAAAAAAATAAAAGAGCTTTCTGGTGGGCAAAAAGGTAAACTCCTCATAGCTCAAGCTCTAATAACAAAGCCTGACATCCTTCTTCTCGATGAGCCAACCAATAATCTTGATAAAGAAGCGGTGAAATTGCTAACGCAATTTATGAAAGATTATACAGGTACTGCAATAGTCATTTCTCATGATGAAAATTTCCTCAACTCTTTCACGCATGGTATTTTATATGTAAATACTCAAAATCAAAAACTAGAGCAGTATGTTGGTAATTATTTTAAAGCTCTTGAAGAAATCAAAAGGCAAATCGAAAGAGAAAAAAGAGAAATCGCTCAAAAAGAAAAAAAGATCCAAGAAAACAAAGACAAAGTAAACTTTTTCGCCCATAAAGGAGGAAAAATGAGAAAGATGGCCGCAAAACTCAAAGATGAGTACGAAGAAATGGAAGACAGTATGATAGATGAGAGAAAAGAAGATAGAACTATAAGAAATTTTGAAATAAAAATAAACGAAGAGGAAAAAGAGAAAATGGGAGGAATAATAATAGAAATAGAAAAAGTAAATATCCTAGAGCATGGAGAGCCAAAAGATATAAATATTAAAAAGATAGAATTGCGTAAAGGAGATAAATTACAAATATTAGGACCCAACGGTATAGGAAAGACTACTCTACTAGAGAGAATAGCAAATAAAAAAGCTATCGGAGTAAAAATAAAAGATGAAATTAATATTGGATATTATAGACAAGACTTTACCACTCTTAATTTTAACAATTCAGCTTATGAAGAACTTTCAAAAGTATTCAAAAGACTAGACGACCATCATTTGCGAAGTACTGCGGCTGGATTTCTACTAGGAGGAAAAGAGCTCGCCCATCAGGTCGGCCATCTATCAGAAGGTCAAAAAGGACTTCTTATGTTCGCCTATCTCACTTTACTCGAGCCTGGTATTCTCATATTTGATGAGCCGACCAACCATATAAATTTTAGGCATATTCCGATCATCGCAGAAGCTATCAAAAATTATGAAGGAGTGGTGATAATAGTATCCCATGTCAATGATTTTATCCGTAAAATAGGTGTGACTCATACTCTTGACCTGGGAAAGGCCTAGATTAGGACAAAAGAAATAAGTGTGTTATTATATTCTTAAGTAAGTCGCTATCACTTGTATCAATCAAAATTGTGTGCTTGGGAAAAAGTTGTGCTTACGAATTATAAAAGTAATTATAATTCTAAATAAAAATAAATATTGTTTAGAAGTAAATAAAATGCAAGAAAATAAATTATACGTTGGTGGTATTCCTTATACATCAACAAATGAGGATTTAAAAAAATACTTTAGCGGAGCAGGAGAAGTCCACGACGCTATGATCATCATGGACAAAATGACTCATCGCTCAAAAGGCTTTGGCTTTGTCGAAATGGCAACAGCAGAAGGAGCTCAAAAAGCTATTGAAATGTTCCACGATGCAGAATTCATGGGAAGAAATCTAACAGTCAATCTAGCTCGTCCAATGGAGAAGAGAGAAGAGAGACCAAGAAGAAACTTCTAATCAATTTAGATTTTAAATCAAAAATAAAACTCCAAGCAATTGGAGTTTTATTTTTATCTTTTTTAATTTGACAAAATAAACTTATTGAGTTAGAATCTGAATTGGAAAATACATTTTTTGACATTAAAAAGATTAAAATGCAAGCAAATACAAAAGCTCTTTTAGAATTTTTTTCCGTGATAATATTAGTCACGGCTGCCATACTACCTTTTGAAATTTTACTTTCATTCGGAGCAAACCTTTCCGAATACTTGAATAAAGGTAAGGATTTTAATTGGCTTTATTTTGGAATACTCATCGTACATATATTGCTAGTATACATTGCTATACTGGTTATATTTTCTAAAAAAAGCCCCTTAAATAAAAAAATTAAAATTTAAAAAGAGAAGACGATTAAGAAATTCCGTTAACAAACGGAATTTTTATTTACTCCAACCTTTTTTAGCTATTGCATTCGTAGCCGCGCTTGTCTCCGCTTCTTGCTTGCTACGCCCCTCTCCTTCTGCTATCTTGTCATCTCCAAAATATATTGCTATTACAAACTTTTTATCATGATCGGGGCCAGACTCTGAGAGGACTTTGTAGCTAGGAGTAAGAGAGTATATGTCCTGAGATTTTTCTTGGACTAGACTCTTTGCATCTTTATACTTTCCAGCTTCTATAATAGCGTCAGTATGTATAAGAAGGGACTCTTCTATAAAGCTACTAGCAGCATCATAACCTTTGTCTAGAAACATAGCCCCGATAAAAGCCTCGTATGTATCTGCTAAAATAGAAATTCTAGCTTTTCCAAAATCTTTGCTTTCTCCTTTTGATAAAAAAAGATAATCATTAAAACCAAGGTCTCTGGCTATGTCGCTTATAGTCTTTGTATTTACGAGTGCGGCCCGGTAGCTAGTCAGCTCGCCTTCTGCAAGATCGGTAAATTTATGATAAAGAAAGTTGGTAGATACTAGCTCGAGTACTGCGTCGCCTAAGAATTCTAGTCTTTCATTATGACTAAATCTTACACCACCATTTTCATTTATATAGGATCTATGTATAAAAGCTTGGATTAAAAGATTTTTATTTGTAAAAAAGATATTCAACTTTTTTTCTAGACTACTAAAATCTTTTTCTTTTTCATCTTTTACTTTCTTTGCCTTTGGAGCAACTTTAATTATTTTAGTATTTTCTTTAATTATTGTTTTCATAATTTTCATTTATCTTTTCGATACCGAAAGCTATAACTGCTTTCATATCATCATATATTTTAAGCTCGCCTATCTGGTCTAGAGAAAACCATTTTGCTTCTAGTAGGCCTGTATTCTCTTTTTCTAGAGATAGAGGCTCATGCTTTGCTTCTGCCAAAAAGTAAAATACATGTTTTTTGATTTTTTCTATCTTGTCTTTTGGTATATTCTCTTCTTCGACTTTTGGATTAAGATTTGCGACATAAGTATTTTCTTTTAATTTATCTTTTATGACCACATTTACTCCTATTTCTTCTTTTATTTTTCTGACCGCTCCTACTCGCACATCTTCATCCTCTAAAAGCTTTCCTTTTGGTAGTGTCCAAAATTTAAAAATATCTTTTACAAAAGCTACGAAGACTCTGCCTTCAAAAATCGAATAGACCAGCCCTCCTGCTAGATTTATAGTAGCTAGATTAGTTTTTTTTTGGCTTACTTCTTCTTTTCTTGGCTCACCCATCTCTTTGTATATTGTACCTAGTACCCCGTTTATAAATTTATGAGAAGTAGCGCTACTATAATTTTTGGCGAGCTCTATGGCTTCATCAATAGCCACTTTTGGCGGGACATTATCACTGTTAAAAAGAAGCTCTGAAAGACCGAGTCTTAAAATATTTTTATCCATGATATTTATCTTTTCTATGGGCCATTCTGGAGCTGCGCGAGCTATGATGTCATCCAAAGTAGCTACTCTTTCTTCTACCGTTTCTAAAATATTCAAAATAAAGCCATCGTCTTTTTCTCCTGCAAATTCTTCTGTATGTCGCTCTATTATTTTTAATAAATCCTCCCTATTAAAATTGAGGCTTTCATTCATATCAAGCTCAAACAAGACTTGAAGAGCGATACCTCTGGCTAAATGTCTATTTATACTCATATTTTTATTACTAAAATAAGTATATCATATAAAATATAAACAAAAATAAATCCACAAGATATTTGTGGATTTATTTTTGTTTAAGCTTTTTAAAAACTATTTCGCCACTGTCTTTGCTTTTACCTTTTTC
>JBDKGJ010000064.1:0-2868 GCA_039798205.1 Candidatus Parcubacteria bacterium
ATTAAAATAATCATTATAGTACTGACTATTGTCTGATCCTAAATAATTATAATTAGAATAAGAAGGATATGAGCCATAATTATAAGAAGAAGATGGATAGCTAGTAGTAGTATATGTATAAACATATTGAGTTATAGATACACCTGGCTTCTCACTTTGGCAAGAATACCAATTTTGGCAAGGAGTATTCACGACTCTGTCTACATTATAATTTGGAGAGTAATCATTGTTTCCTAGATAATATGTTGCTTGCGCTGGAGCAGTATAAGCAGGAACAGTATTATAATTTGAAGAATTGTAAGTAGGGGTAAAAGTGTAATTAGGAGTGACTACTGGAGCAGGATTTGTATAGACGCTACCAAAAGTAGAGTATGTGGATCCGTTGTATCCATAAGCATTATAGGTAGTAGAAGAATTATAGATATTAGCTGGACAAAGATTCTGATCTACATAATATTCGCCATTAGTTGTGCAGAGATATTTCGTAGTGTACTTTTCTATACAGGCTGAACCATTCCAGAGATACTGATTGTCAGTACCACAATAATTCATCTTTTCTGGAGTCACGCAATATCTTCCGTTAAAAGAATATTGAGGTCCATATCCGCTACAGCTTTTGCTAACTGGAGAATAATAAGTATTATTTGAATATCCTGTACCAGAACATCTTTTTGCTGATGGATCCCAAGGATGATTTATATCACAGAGACTGACACACTCTCTCCCATTCCAAGTGTAGCCAGTATTTACTCCGCAGACAGTATCAGGAATATTTGATACTTGTATAGTAGAAGGTAGGTTAGAATAAGAAGGATTACCAACACAAGAAATATTTTGTATCACAGATCTGGTATTAGCACCTATAAAACCAGTAGGTATTAGATTACTATTTGTCTGAAATTTTGACACAGCATCTTGTGTGCCATATCCAAATACTCCAAAAGTATCAGATCCTAGAGAGTATCCTCTATTTACTAAGAACTTTTGTAGTTGGGTCACCTGTCCACCTGAAGATTGATCAGTAGATCCATAGATAAGGTCTTCTGATAAAGTAGTACAGATCTGATTTGGATAATCTCCTATTTGTTGAGCATATATGTCTCCGATCTTTAACAAAATAGCTAAAGAAGCTATTATCACATATACGGCTATTACTTTATTAAGTATATTTTTCATAGTTTTTTATTAAAATTAATAATTGCGCACCCTTCACTTTTACTTATAATACATAAACCCTACCATAATCAACTTTCTTTGTCAAGCAGTAGGATTCTTCTATTAAAAAGAAAAACCAGGCATTTTGAATGCTGGTTTTATTTCTCCCCTTCTTGTTCCAACCTGTCTTCTCTTTCTTTTATTACTTCTTTATATATACGATATATCATGCCCAGTGCAAATGCCGAGATGTATATCACCAAATACACTTCGAAATTCCTATATCGAATGTATCCGTTTATATATAAAAAAAGTATAGAAAAGAAAAATTGTCCTATAAAAATAATAAGAACTATTTTGATCCATTTAAGAAGCTTCTCCTTTCTTTTTAAAAGAAAGCTTACAAAAAAGATCATTAAAGGAACTATGAGAAAAGCAAGAAAGTCGTGCGTCAGCAAAAAAGAAAAAATTTTCATTTCTCGAAATTTAACTAATATAAAAGCTATCATTTTGAGGTGAAAGAGTCAAATATAGATTTTATACTGCTTCATCATTTTCACCCTTCTTTTCTTGACTTCCTTCTCGAATCTCTCTGTCTCTTTTCATTCTACTAAATGCATCCAGGCCAAATCTTCTGATAAATTCTTTGTCATAGGCATTCTTGTCTTCTACTTGCTTCATTTTGTCTGAGACACTCTTGGCAGCGGCTACATCTTTCATCTTTCTACTTTCTGCTTCATCCTTTTCTTTTTTGTCTTTTACCATTTTGTCATAGGTCTCCTTTTTACTATAGTCGGTGATACTTTCATCATAATCTTCTCTATTCATTCCTGTCTTTATACCGCCAACTTCTTCTTGTATTGTTTTCTTTTTGTCTTTTGGTTTTATATCTCTAGATTTATCTCTAGAAATCCAAGGATTAATATTTTCCTCTTCTTTATCTCGAGTAAAAGACTCGTTCTCTTCTTCTCTCTCTTCTTCCTCTTCTTCTTGTATTCTTTCTTTTTCCACCTTCTCGTATTCTGCTACTTCTTGTTCTCTCACTTTATTTTTGGCTTGTTGCTCTACGGTCTCCTCTCTGATAGTAGCTTTTCTGGCTTCCATCTCTCGCACTTCTTCTCTATAGTCATCCCAGACTGCCCAGACATTTACAAAAGGGACTGTAGATCCGCCGACTATTTTTACTCCTTTTTTAAAAAGCTTTTTGAAAGCTTTTTGCTTAAAATTACTTTTGAACTCAAAAAGCTTTGAAACTCCCTTTTCTGATCCGTAAGCTATGAAAGTGTAGCCTATATAGATAAGAGTAGAAAGAAAGCTAACAAATATTCCAAGTGGAGCAGTGATTACAAAGATATCAAAAACCAAAGCTATAAGATCAAGTACAAAAAATGATACTAAAGCAAAAAAAGGAGGAATCACCATAATTTTATAATACAAATTATAGCATTTAATACTGATTTGAAAAATAATAATAAAAAGTGTATTATGGCAAGATGGTTTTACAACAAGTTCTTTACGAAAGGAGGATGGACGAGATCATGGTAGATAATATAGAAAGTTTTGTATTGGAGAATTTAAGAATTTATTTTGAAAAAAAGAATATGCTCGTAGAATGTAAAACTTATATCACGAGCTATAATCAGGATCATTGTAAAACTACAACGATCCGCTTCTTAAATGAATTGCTTTATATATCAAATATTGTCAGAGATG
>JBDKGJ010000065.1:0-3107 GCA_039798205.1 Candidatus Parcubacteria bacterium
ATACTGAAATAACTGCTAAAAAAAATAAATTTTTCA
Organism: Candidatus Parcubacteria bacterium; assembly: GCA_039798205.1. Lineage (GTDB taxonomy): Bacteria > Patescibacteriota > Minisyncoccia > Phycocordibacterales > UBA5272 > UBA5272. The sequence continues at coordinate 37 of JBDKGJ010000065.1, forward strand.
TTTTTAAAATTTTATTGTTAAGAATTGAATATACCTTTAAAGAAATAAATTATTTTATACATCTTTTCCTTTCCTTAAAGGTATATTCAACCCTTTTTATTAAACAAAAACTTTCAAATGAAAACTTTTTAGTAACAAAGCAAATTTTCAAGGAACTTTAACTATCTGGATATAGTATAGCAGATTAAAAATATTTGTCAAGTCTTTTTAGATAAAGTCCTTTCTCTTGCTAGCTTATACAGAAAATAGCCTTAGGAAATAAGGCTATTTTAGGTTAAGCTTATAAATAGCCGCCTAGTGGGCTGGCTTTTCTACTACCATTCTACCTGTATCACACTCTACTAGAGTACCAAGCTGTGTCTGACAGACTTTGTTATAAGTCTTACAGGAGACATGATTGGCAGAATTATTAAAATCAGTATCTATCCTATAGCAGATACCAGTATTGCCGTTTGGCACATGGGCATACATCGCCTGCTCTGCTTTTACACGGGAGAGGCCATATACTGCCAAGACTACTAATATAGTAAATAATATTAGAGACAAGACTTTGTGAGTCATCTTGTGAGTGTGATGCAATTCATGAAAACTTGATAAATGTTTGTTCATAGTTTTGTCTCTTTTAGATATATTAAAATTATAAGATAGAAAAAATCTAATTGCAAACGAGTTATCAACTTTTCCAACTTTTTTCAGTGCTATAATATATTCATTATGCCTACTGACTCTCTTAAAAAAGATGATGAAAAGGAAATTCATCATGCTTTGCAATTCCAAAATGAGGAAAAACAAAAAAATACCGACAATTTGCTCGGTTTTGTGAGAGATTCTCAAGAAGAAGACTATGTAAAGCACGAATCTGATAAATATGGCCTCCCATATATTGACCTTAAAGGTATTGCTCCTGAGCCAGATGCCTTAAAGCAAATAAAAGAAGAAGAATCAAAAAGCGCCGAGCTGGCGGCCTTCAAGCAAATAGGTAGCAAGCTCTATGTGGCTATGTATTCTCCTTTAAATCCATTAGTCGATCCTATAATAAAAAATCTAGAAGGCCATGGGATAGAAATTATAAAATTCTTAGCATCTCATGCGTCTCTAAAACATGTCTGGAGTAGATACTCTGATATCGTAGAAGGTAGCGAGTCACAGAGTGGGATACTAGATCTCAATTCGGAAATATTAAAAGAGATGATGTCACACATAGTGACGCTCGACGATCTAAGAAATTCTATAATAGCTGTAGCAAATGGATCCAAAAATTTTAGAATCTCGAGAATCATCGAGCTCATCATATCTGGGGCACTTCTCTTTAAAGTGTCAGATATCCATATAGAGCCAGAAAAAGAAAAGGTGAGATTTCGCTACAGAATGGATGGAGAGCTAGCTGATATCTGCTTTGTAGATTTTCCTACGATGAAGCTTATGAATTCGAGATTAAAATTGCTCTCTGGAATAAAGCTATCTATAACTCAAAATGCTCAAGATGGAAGATTCTCTATCATAGACGATAGGATAGAGATAGAAGTTCGTGTCTCAGTAATACCAGGAAATTATGGTGAGAGCTTTGTCATGAGACTACTCGATCCTAGGAATATAATGGCAAAGATTGAGACACTCGGTATGAGTCCTGAGCTTTTTGAGATTGTACAAAGAGCAATAGAAAAGCCAAACGGAATCATTCTCACTACTGGCCCAACAGGATCTGGAAAGACTACCACGCTTTATGCTTTTGTTAGTAAGCTATATACACCTGAAATAAAAATAATTACAATCGAAGACCCAGTAGAATATCACCTGCCAGGAATAATACAGACACAGGTAGAAGAAGAAAAAGGATATACATTCTTATCAGGACTACGTGCTGCCATGAGACAAGATCCGGATATTATAATGGTCGGAGAAATTCGTGATGAAGACACTGCCAAGGTCGCTGTGAATGCAGCACTCACTGGACACTTGGTGTTCTCTACACTTCACACAAATAATGCAGTCGGTACAATACCAAGACTACTCGAGCTCGGAGCAAATCCAGGAACTCTAGCCTCTGCTCTTTCTCTCTCACTTGCACAAAGATTGGTAAGAAAGCTTTGTCCGTATTGTAAAGAAGAAATAGTAGCAAGCGTAAAACAGACAAAGCAAATCACAAATATCTTAGGCCTAATGATAGCAAATCATAAAGATGAAAATATGGGAGAAATAAAACCGGAAAATGAATACAAAATATATAAAGCGAATGAGCTAGGCTGTGAAAAGTGCCACATGGGGTACAAAGGTAGAATGGGAGTATTTGAAGCTGTACTTATGGATAGACAAATAGCTGATCTACTCTCAGAAGAGAAAATAATAAATGAAAGAAAAATAAAAGACATCGCAGTCTCACAAAGAATACCTACTATGAGAGAGGATGGTATAATGAAGGTGTTAAAAGGAGAGACTAGCTATGAAGAATTGGCTAGCGTAGTAGATCTCTATGAAGAATAAAAAATCACACAGATCTCTAAACAACCTCTTGGTGAAGAAAACTTTTGCATAAGGATAGGCGCAGTAAAAAAATAATTTTGAACTAAGCCGTCCTCTGCGATATAAAGTGAGAGACGAAAGTCTCGATTGTTTAGAGATCTGTGTGATTTTTAATGAATTTAATCTAAATAAAGTATATCATAGACTTGACACACTTGTCAAGTGCTAAGCCTTTCAAAAGAAAAGTCCCTCTCGTGGGGACTTTGTATCCTGAGTACCTATATTTTAATATATGAGCTTTGGTAAGGCCCAGAGTACTAAAATATAAATAAAGTAGGCTGCGGCAAAACCCTGCGCTACACCCATAAATTCTTTGCTTACTTTCTCTTCCTTAAAATAGAGTGGAGCCAGTGCGCATACTGTATTAAAGCCTACCACTATTAGTAAAATCATATTTACTAGCCAGTGGAACCAGTGTCCAACTTCCTGACTCCCAAGCATGATAGCTAAAAATACTGTGCAAGGGAAAGAAGAGATGGCGAAGAAAAAAGCCGCTTTTTTACTTTTCTCTTTTTTATTAAAGATAATTACTAAATTAATAGTAACTATTA
>JBDKGJ010000066.1:0-9038 GCA_039798205.1 Candidatus Parcubacteria bacterium
ATCTAAAATATTATCATCTTTAACCCGTAGAGATATTAAAGGTTCTGACCATGGCCCTATAGTTTTAGAATTGAATAAAGATATAAATATATCAGAGAGGCCGATTTATGAAAAAAGGGAACAAATAAGTTTATTTTGATTTATTCTCTATGAGTGAAAGCTTGCTGGAATGTATTCCTGTCTACATATTCGATATCGAGTCCAGTAGAGAGACCTCTGGCAAGAGTCGACATTTTGACTTTTTCTATACCGACTATTTGAGAGAGTGTCTTTTTGAGATAATCAATAGTATTTTCTCCTTCATCTGTCGCTGGAAGAGCAAAGATCACCTCACTAATTTTCTCAGACTCATTTTCATTTTGTAGATTGGTATGAATGAGATTTACTAGTTCACGAATATTTATTACTTCACTTGGCTTTTCTGTCAGGAAGGGAAGAACATTGCCGAGTACAAAATATTTTCCATTATAAAACCCAGTCTTTTCTATAGCATCGATATCTAGCTCTTTTACTATTATCATGAGAGATTTCTCATCACGATTTTTATTTACACAAATATCACAGAGCTTGTAGTCATTAATATTATTTGCTTTACTGAATACTCTTAAGCACTTTTCGCATATATGAGAGCTATCTTTCAAGGCCTCTATGTTTTTTGCTAATTCATTTTTATAGTTTGATTTTTCACGAAGAAGGAAATAGACAAATCTAGCCGCTTGTTTTGGGCCGATACCAGGGAATTTCAAAAATAATTCTTGCAATTTTTCTGTAGGATTCATGCAGATTAGTATAACATTTTTAGTTTTTTCTAAAAATCATCAACAGGGTCGATCTTTGGCATTTCAAAATCACCAAATTCATTTTTATCGATCGAGAGGAATGAGGCCTTTTTGTTATCAAAGTATAGCTCCGCTATGCCTGTAGGACCATTTCTATGTTTTTCTATGAGTATTTCTACTATATTTTTCTTTTCAGTATTTTCATTATGCTTGTCTTCTCTGTGAATAAACATCACGATATCCGCATCTTGCTCAATAGATCCTGAATCACGAAGGTCTGAGAGCCTAGGACGCCCTCCACGAGACTCTACAGCACGAGATAGCTGAGAGAGAGCAATGACTGGCACATCAAATTCTTTAGCTAGGCCTTTGAGCGATCTAGATATCTCAGTCACTTGATTTACCATATTTTCATATATGCGTGATGTACCCATTAGCTGAAGGTAGTCTACTATCACGAGTCCGACAGGTTTGTCATGATTAAGCTTTCTTAATACACTTCTCATATTCATGACAGTATTAGCTGGTTTGTCATCTATGAATATCGGTGCTTGCATGAGCTCATGCATGCCTTGCTGGAGCCTCTCGAGCTCTTCATCCATGTCTAGCTTGCCTGTACGGAGCTTCCAGCCATCCACCTGAGCTTGAGCTTGGAGCATTCTATCTACTAGTTGTTGCTTACTCATTTCAAGAGAAAAGATTACAGTAGGGACATTTGATTTTACAGCAGCACTGCGAGCTATATCTAGGGCGAGAGAAGTCTTTCCGACTGATGGGCGAGCGGCTAGGATGATGAGATCTGATTTTTGAAATCCTGATAATTTATTATCGAGCTCTTTAAATCCACTTGGTACACCTCTTAGCTCATTTTGATTTTCTGCGAGATGAATAAAGCGAGAGATAGTATCTTCTCCGAGATCTTTCATAGACGCTACATCACTCTTGCTAGCATTATTTGAAGTGATATCAAATATTTTCCTCTCTGCTTCTTCTAGCACTGTCTCGAGTTCTTCTTCTTCATTAAAAGCAATTTCACCAATATGGCTACCAGCTATGATCAGCTTTCTTAAGATAGATTTCTTTTTAATTATTTCTGCATAATAAATTATATTTGCTGCAGATCCGACGAGTCCGAGTAAACTCGAAAGATAATCAGTACCACCGATCTGCTCTATCTCCTTTTTTTCTCGCAATTTGGTAGAGACAGTGAGTAGATCGACAGGCTCCTTTTTGTTTATGAGCTCATATATATTTTCAAAAATAATTTTGTGTTTTTCAGAATAAAAGTCATTCTTATTTATAATATGTGCTATCTCATAAAAAGAGTCCGGCACAAGAAGTAGTGATCCGAGTAGAGCTTTCTCTGTATCTAGATCTTGTGGAGGAATACGAAGACCAGAGATTTCATTAAAAGGAGAAAGAATATTTTTGGAATAATCATTTCTATTTTTGTTTTTACTTTTATCATTTGATCTGGTCAAATCTTGAGAAGTTAGCATAATTTTTTGAGATGATTATTTTTGTTTATTAATGTTTCTAATCATAACAAAATAGGCACTCTTGCCTCTAATCTTTTTTTATTGTATTTGTTGTGTATAAAGTGGAAAATCGAAATCAGTCTTATTTTCTAGAGTCCTAGGCCAAAGTACTTATCAAAGTTTTTTAATAAGAAATATTTTTCTTCATCTTTTATCTCCTTATCTCCGAGCATTGTCCAGATATTTGCAAGAGCGGTAGAAGTGTTGAGATCGTCATGCATTGCTTCTATGAATTTTTCAAAATATTTTTTGGCATCATGAGTCAGATCTTTTTCTTCTATTTCTTTTATATCTGTAGATATTAAATTAAATTTATTTTTTAATTTCAAATATGCGTTATTGGCAGCTTCGAGTGATTCAAAAGAGAATTTTAATTCTTTTCTGTAGTGAGTCATGAGAAGAAGATATTTAAATGCGATAGGGGAAATGTCTTTTTCTTTTAATGACTCGAGTCTTAGAAAGTCTCCAGAGCTTTTACTCATTTTGCCAGCATCAGCATTCAGAAAGTTATTGTGACACCAATAATTTACAAATCTTTTCCCATCATCGATACTACACTCGCTCTGAGCTATCTCATTTGTATGATGGACAGGTATATGATCTATTCCTCCAGTATGAATGTCGAGATGATTACCAAGTACAGCGCGACTCATAGCACTACACTCTATATGCCAGCCTGGGAATCCTACTCCCCATGGTGATCCCCATTCCATTTGTCTTTTGGATCCATCTTTAGAAAATTTCCACAAAGCAAAGTCTGTTTTGTTTTTCTTTTGATCCATTTCATCTGCTATTCTTTTTCCTTTTTCTAATCCTTCGATATTTATTTTTGCTAATTCTGTATAAGTTGCAAATTTTGAAGTATCAAAATAAATCCCATCGCTAGTCTTATAAGTGAATCCTTTTTCTTCCAATTCTTTTATCATATTTATCTGCTCTTTGATATAGTCTGTAGCACGAGTCCAAATGAATTTTTCTTTATCGATATTTAAATCTTTCAAATCAGAATAAAAAGCCTGAGTATAAAATTCTGCGATATCCCAGACAGACTTTCCTTCACGAGCCGATCCTTTCTCCATTTTATCTTCTCCTTCATCAGAGTCAGAGACAAGATGTCCAACATCTGTGATGTTTATTTGATGCTTTATTTTGTATCCAGCTTCTTTTAAAGTATTATTCAGAATATCAGCAAAGATATAAGCTCTCAGATTACCAATATGTGCGTAATGATATACAGTTGGCCCACAAGAGTAGATCAATACTTCTTCTTTATTAATAGGTATAAACAGATCTTTCTCTCGAGAGAGAGTATTATATAGACATATATCTTTGGTATTCATATAAAGCTTATTTTAGCATATTTTATAAAAGTTAATACAAAATCATATTAAAAACATACTTAATTCTCAGTATATCTATGATATAATCATTTTTATATGAATATAAAAGAGGTTTTTCGTAAAAAGTGGAACAAAAATCTAAAGCACTTACCTTTGATTTTAATAGCTATTTTCTTCTTTGTCTTTGGCTATCTCTTTTCTAATCTTTCTAATTCCAAAGTATTTTCTTCAGCTTCGGCCTTTAATTCTCCTTTTGAAATGCCAAAAATCTTACAAGAAGTGAAGAGTGTCTTAGAAACCAATTTTATCCCTTGGAAGACTTCTTATAGCTTCCCAAGTAGCGAAGATCTAGAATATGGAATAGTCAAAGGATATGTCGAGAGCTACAAAGATCCATATACAGAGTTTTTCACCCCTAGTGAGTCAAAGCAATTTGAAGAAAATATCAAAGGATCTTTTGGAGGTATTGGGGCGCTGATTGGATATAAAGACAAGAATGTAGTTATCGTTTCTCCGCTCAAAGACAGTCCAGCAGAAAAGGCAGGTATCAAGTCTGGCGACATCATCATCTCCGTCAATTCTTCTTCTACAGAAGGTATGTCTGCTGACCAAGTCATCAGTCTAATAAGAGGAGAGATCGGTACTGAAGTAATTTTAGAAGTATTTCATAAAGACGGAATAAAGACAGAGAAAATAAAAATAGTCCGCCAAGAAATAAAAGTCCCTATATTAGAAACAGAGACCAAAGACAATGTTTTTATTATTCATTTCTATTCATTTACTGAAGATTCTGCTACTAGATTTGAAAAAGTATTGCAAGAGTTTATAAAGTCTGGAAAGACAAGTCTTATCCTTGATCTACGAGGTAATGGTGGAGGATATCTCGATTCGGCTATAGATATTTCTTCTTTCTTTTTAGCACAAGACAAAGTAGTCGTCACCGAGAAAAGTAGCAAGACCTCTCTTGATAACAAGAGCTATTCTCGTGGATATAATTATTTTGCGGAGAAAAAGATAAAGCTAGTGGTAATGATTGACGGAGGATCTGCTTCTGCTTCAGAGATTGTAGCCGGAGCTCTCAAAGACAATGGTATAGCAAAGGTAGTCGGTGAGAAATCTTTTGGCAAAGGTAGTGTCCAGCAACTAATAAAGCTCTCAGACGGATCGGATCTCAAAGTGACTGTAGCAAAATGGTTTACTCCGCTTGGAGTCAATATCTCAGAGAGTGGTATCACTCCAGACTTTGTAGCTACTACATCTGCTAAAGTTCTCTATGACAAAAATGGAAAGGTCATAGACACTCAACTTCTCAAAGCTATCAGTATTATCAAGACTCTTAAATAATTAAAATAAAAACCACCTAGAGCTTTAAAATGTTTTTAATATTTTAAAGATTGGTGGTTTACCTGCCCAAGGTACTAATCTAAATAATGTACTAAATGATATCAGCCAGGTTTAAATCTTTTCTAGTTATTTTCCCGCACAGGCAACATTGCTCTACCATTTCCTGATACCCAGACGAGGAGTAATACTTCAATATTTTATCCCCGTCATGTTTACACTTTTTCTGTTGCTCAATTATTAAATACTCCGCCAATCCTTTTTCGGAATCAGGAAGAGCCTTCAACGCTTCATTCAGAATATGCATTAGAACATGGTTCTCCTGTAATTTTGGAAAATCAGCAATTTTTTTTATCATTGCTATTTTTTCTTGATCATTGTTTGGCATAAAAAAGAATTTAAAATTTAAAAATAATTCACCTCATATATACTACAAAAAAGAGTCAGCTTTGTCAAATGAGATATTTTTGATACAATCAGAATATAGAAAATTTATTTAAATCAAAACTAATCTATGAAAGTTATTTTTTTACAAAATGTAGCCAAGCAGGGGAGAATTGGAGAAATAAAAGAAGTAGCCGATGGCTTTGCGGTCAATGTCTTGATACCCAAAAAGCAAGTTGTGATAGCTACTCCAAAAGCCATCAAAGATCTCGAGATGGAGAAGAAAACAAAAATAAATAAATTAGAATTAACCAAAAATCTTTTTTTACAAATGACAAAGTCTCTAGAAGAAAAACTAGAAAGCCAAAAAGAAAATCAAGGCATACTAGAGATAGTAGGTCACAAGCATGACAAGGGACATCTGTTTTCGGCTATTTCAGAGCAAAATATAGTGGATGCTATTTTTAGATTATTAAATGTTTCTCTCAATCCATCTCAAGTGATTCTTCCAAAAGAAAAGATCAAAAAGCATGGCGAGTATGAAGTGGAGTTGAAAGACAAAGAAAATACAAGAAAAATAAAGATAATAGTAAAATAAATAAACCCCGCGAGATGCGGGGTTTATTTTTATATTTGTTATTAGATTATTGGTTAGATAACATTGATAACTTTCTTCACGACTGTAGTATTATCAAATTTAGTCTGTCTTTTTTGAGAGAAATTTACTTTTCCATCTTTAAGAGCAAAGAGAGTATGATCTCTTCCGAGCCCTACATTCTTTCCAGGCAAGATCTTTGTGCCTCTTTGTCTGACAAGTATATTTCCAGCTATTACAGCCTCATTAGAGCCTTTTTTGAGGCCTAGATACTTTGGTTGACTATCTCTCAGGTTTTTAGCTGTTCCGGCTGCTTTACGATGTGCCATATTTTTAGTATATAATTATTAAATATTATGTTAGCAAGTATAACAGAAACTTTGAAAAAAATCAATACTGAGCTATCCGGAAGCGCTTTTCTCTCTATACTTTTAACCTTTATTTCTCTCAATCTCTTTTTAGGCTACAAGATAGTCTCTAGTGAGTACTTTTTAGACAAAAATGAATTGCAATATCAGAATTCCTCATTTTCTGAGAGCCAAGATACTAATATTAATAAACATTTCATCTATGCTAGCAAAAGAGGGACAAAGTATTATTACTGGAATTGTAAAGCTAGTATTAAAGAGGCGAATAAGATTTATTTCGAGACTGATGCGTCAGCTCAAAAAGCTGGATACACTCTCTCCAAAACTTGTAAATAAGCCCTTGCAATATTCATTATAAAAAAGTATATTTATTTTGATAAAGATATTTTTGTACCTTTTAAACCAAACCATTTATGAATATACACTCTATTTTCAATAGGCTTTTTTTCTGTGATAGCTGCTTCTTTTCAAATGCTCCTTTCGGAGAAAGCAAGGTCTTGATCTACAGTGAAAGAGAAAAGGTCTATTTCGTCTATAAATTTAAAGAGATAGAGAAAGATCTAAAGCCGACAGCAAAAGGCTTTACCCCGCACATAGTACAGCTCGAGGCCTTAATACAGATCGATGAGCCTCTGGTTGAATATAAAATGACTTGCGGCGTGTGTGGAGTTGAATTTATAAGAGATCCTGATCAAAAGTTAAAGGTACTTGTTAAAAAGCAGGATACTTTTATCACTCGATTGGACATGTGGGAAGATATGGTAAGAAATCGTCTCTAAAAATCATTTTTCCAATACTCCAGCTATAATGGCTGGAGTATTTTATATCTATTCTTCATTTGAGTAGTTTGCTTTTTAAAAATTAATTTTATATAATAGGCGTTACGGGTTCCAAAAATCGTTCTTCTTTACACATGGATTCTGGCTAAAATGTCCGCTAGAGTCGCTAAAGACTGCCATAAAGGCTACGGCCTCCGTATGTCAGCTATGACGGGGTGGTTCCTTGTCTTAAGAACGAATTCACCCCGGAGATTGATGCGCATCATTCTTCGGGTTTTTTATTTGTGATATAATTTATATATAAAAATAAATTTAAATTAATTAAAAATATGGCAAAAGGTGATTTTCGTGAGAGAAAAGAAAAGAAGAAAGCAAAAAAGTGTGGGTGTATTGGAAAGTGTAAATGTAAGAAAGAAGTTTAATTTCTTTTTTTAATGTAATATTCAATTAAAAACATCTCGAGAGCGAGGTGTTTTTAAAATGAGATTTGGTGGTATAATTTTTAATATGAAATCACAAATAAAAAATAAAATCGGAAAAGTTGCTTTTACAAATTTTCTCGTATGTCTCACGCTTTGCGTCTTATTATTTCTATTTAATATTTGGATACTCAAAGGTGGAGACAATGATCATCCGCTATTTTTAAAGATCATGCTGACCTCATTTGTGATTGGTCTCGCCAATTTCCTCATCTGGCTATCTATCATGATTACTAGACTGATAGAAACAAAAGAAAAAAATAAAGAATAGAGGGAGAGGTAGAAAAGATTTATGATACTGTAAAGCCGGATAAGCGTGTGGGAGAAGTGAGATCTGTAAGGGCAACTATATTAATGTGATTTTCAAGAAGTCTATTTCCGGGGAGAATATAGAAAGAAGTATTGAGATTAAGGAAGAAATGAGGGTTTTGAATGAGAAAGTGGAGATAAAGTATGAGTAGGAATTAAGAAAAAACATTCAGAAAATAAGGTGATTTTATATTGAAAATATGGTATAATATAGGAAATTTATGGCTATAAAAAAAGCGACAAATAAAAATTTACATAATGCAAATAGAACAAAACAAGATGAATTTTATACTCAGCTTAATGATATTGCAAATGAATTAAAATATTATCGAGGTCAGCTTGAAGGCAAAGTTATTCTATGTAATTGTGATGATCCTTTTGAAAGCAATTTCTTTAAATATTTCGCAGCTAATTTTAATGCTTTAAAAATTAAAAAACTAATAGCAACTAGTTATATAAAGAGTCCAATCGTTGGAGGTTTATTGGCTCTTTGTGATATTGAAGGATTGAAACCGGAAGGGAAAGAACCTTATATGGTAGAAATAAATGAAGTACCCGACCTTAATAATGATGGCGCTGTATCTTTGGATGATGTAGAACATCTTTTAAAACATAACAAAAATGTTTCTCGCAGACTTCATGGTGATGAAGAATATAGTGCGGGAGATTTTAGAAGTAAGGAGTGTATAGAACTTTTAAAACAAGCTGATATTGTTGTGACCAACCCCCCCTTTTCTCTTTTTAGGGAATTTGTAGCACTTATTGTAGAACACAAAAAAGATTTTTTGATTATAGGTAATGTGAATGCTATTTCGTATAGAGAAATTTTTAAACTTATAAAAGTGAATAAAGTCTGGCTCGGATCTAGTCATAGAAATAAAGGGCTTGGTATGTTTTTTTCTATCCCAGACAGTGTTAATATTGATTTTGCTACAAGAGTAAAAGATGGAAAAATTTTTATAGGTGGAGCAGTATGGTTTACCACTCTTGATACTCCTGTTAATCATGAGCCAATGACCCTTTATAAAAAATATAATAAAGATGAATATCCAAAATATTACAATTATGAAGCTATTGAAGTTGGTAGAACAAAAAATATTCCAGTGGACTGGGATGGATATATGGG